>JBFHPX010000185.1:0-5123 GCA_041592575.1 Alcanivoracaceae bacterium | reverse complement strand
TTCATCTTGATCCGGCCGTCCTGGGGTACCCGGCGTTCGGCAATATTCAGTTTCGCCATGATCTTGAGACGGGCGGCAATTTTCCCGGCGGTGTTGACTGGTGGGCGGGCAATCTCCCGCAGGATGCCATCCTGACGAAAACGGACCCTATAGGTTTTCTCATAGGGCTCGAAATGCAAATCCGAGGCGCCCATCTTGATGGCATCAAGTAGCAGTTTGTTGACGAACTTGACGATTGGCGCATCGTCAGCCCCGGAGGCGCCATCATCGGCGTCTTTTTTCTCATCTCCGCTGCTGATATCGATGTCTTCGAGATCCGAGTCCAGATCATCAAAGGCACTGCCCTCCGCTTCATTGATAATCGCGTCGAGCAGTGCCTTGAGTTTGTTGTCCTCGGCAATCAGGGTTTCTACGCTGAGGCCGGTGTTGAAACGGATTTCTTCCAGTGCCTGCAAGTTGGTCGGGTCTGACATGGCGACAAACAGCCTGCCGCCACGTTTGAACAGCGGCACAGCCCGGTGTTTGATCAGCAGATTGTTGTCAACCAGCTCTTTTGGAATGGCATCAGGAGACAGTGCCGCCAGATCAATCAGCGGGTCGCCGAACTCCTCGGCAGTGGCCCGGGCGACATCGCCGGCCTTGGCAAGGCCATGCTCGACCAGATAAGCCACCAGCGGCACCTTGTCACGCTTGGCGCCAACAATGGCTTCACGGGCCTTGTCATCTTCGAGCAGCCCATCACGCACCAGCCGGCGCGCCAGACCACTCAAGGGAATATTTACGCTGTTCTCTGCCATGGACGTCAGTCTTGTTATGGTTGTCTGCGTGGGGAGTGCTGGCGCGAGGAGACCAGCCCCCCGACCGGGTCAATGCCCTGACTCTACATGACATCCAGAAAGCACGCTACCCGCCGGGTGACTGCATTTCAGCAGCTTAGGCCGCTCTGTTCAGGTAGAAACTGCGTTTCTTGCCGGCGCCATCTGAACCATCAGCAGGTGATTCGGCGGGCGCTCCATCCGGGCCTGCCGGTTGGACGTCGGCCTCTCCCGGAAAGCTGACATTTCGGGGGCATAACCGGGTTGAATAGTGACGAATTGCGTCCAGTAGTGCCGCGGTCGGTCAGTTGTGAGCCTGATGGATGTGCAAAAATGGGCGTCTTTCGTTGCCGGAATCCCGGCGTTCTGCGATCTGATCCGGGCTTTGCGAAAGTTGGCCCGCTAGTTGCAATCACCCTGTCAGGACGCTCTCCGGTCGGGGGGCGAACCAGAATTAAAAAACCGTGACTGGAGAGTACATTATGAAGAGCATCCAAAAAGGTTTTACCCTGATCGAACTGATGATCGTTGTTGCGATCATCGGTATTCTGGCCGCGGTTGCGCTGCCGGCGTATCAGGACTACATCATCCGTACCAAGGTGTCGGAAGGTCTGACGCTGGCATCGGCTGCCAAGACTGCGGTAGCAGATACCTTCGCTACCCGTAACAGCGGCGCCATTGCTCCTTACGCTGGTGGTGCAGCTGTTGCCGGTTCCTACGGCTATGAGTTCGTGCCGACCGAGAACGTCGCTACCATTCTCATCTCGGGTGTTGCTGACGTGACTGCGCCTGTACTGAACACCGAAGGCGTGATTTCCATCGGCTATGCTGGCCAGGTTGGTACTGCTCTTGCCGGTTCGGCTTTGACCCTGGTGCCGGGCTCCGGTGCTCTGGATCCGGTGACTGGCCTGCCGCCGGGCCCGATGGCTGCTGGCGCTCCGCTGGTGTGGGGCTGTGTGACCGCGCCGACTAACGTCGCCATCTTCAAGTACGTGCCGGCCAACTGCCGCTACTAAGCTTGAGAGACGCTTGCCACCTTTGGGTGGTAGCGAGAAAAGCCCCGCTTCGGCGGGGCTTTTTTTATGTGCAACATCCTCCAGAGTTAAAGAGGGCAATGTATGGCCGCCATGCTTCTGTCACTTGCTCCGGTCCCTGTCGGTGATGCTGTCTGACGGCTGGTCCGGGCGATGAGCATGGGGGCTGGCATGGTGACATCTTCTGTTACCCAGTGACGCAGTTTGTCCACACACCGGTGGCTTCTGCTCCGCTGCAGATCTGCGAAAAATGCCAGCGGTACCGGGCCTGCGCGGCGCTGCGGGTGTGTCAGGTAGTTGGCGCGGTAGTTGCAGATTCACCCGCAGGGTTCCCGTGTGGGGACGGCACGGCGAAGCGAGAAAGGAGGGCGCAACATGGCTAGCGTGCAAAGGGGTTTTACCCTGATCGAATTGATGATCGTGGTGGCGATCATCGGCATTCTGGCGGCGGTTGCGCTGCCGGCCTATCAGGACTACATCATCCGCACCAAGGTCACCGAGGGGCTGGTGCTGGCCGGGCCAGCCAAGACCGCCGTGCTCGACACGCTCGCCGCACGCAATATCGGCGCCGTCGCGCCCTACCCCGGGCTTGGCTTGCCTCCATTGGGCTCCTGGGGGTTTGAGTTCGCGCCATCGGAAGTGGTGGCGTCAATTGCCGTTGATGGCGTTGCCAACGTAGCCGCTGTGGCGGCCAATGAAGGCCGCATTCGTATTGTTTATGCCGGTCAGGTCGGCGCTGCACTCGGCGCGGCAGAGCTGTGGTTGACGCCCGGCTCGGGCGGCCTTGATCCGGTAACCGGCCTGCCGGTGTTGCCGATGCTCACCGACGCACCGGTGGCCTGGGGCTGCACCACCAGCAACGGCGACACCACGGTCTTCAAGTACCTGCCGGCGAACTGCCGATATTGAAGAGTCTGCTGAGTTGCCAGCAACCAATGTGTGGGGCTAAGCCACTAGGCTGGTACTGTCTGGCATACCGGTTGTATGAGGTCTGAGCACTGGAGCAACGGAGTATCGGGAATTGAATAATGAAGCGCGCTGAGGGTTTTACTCTTATCGAGTTGATGATTGTGGTGGCGATCCTCGGCATTCTGGCGGCGGTGGCGTTGCCGACGTATCAGAACTATCTGATCCGTACCAAGGCAGCCGAGGGGCTGGTGCTGGCGGGGCCAGCCAAGGCTGCAGTACTGGATACGTTGGCCTCGCGCATATCGGGAGCGATTGCCCCTTACGCCGGCACCGGGCTGCCGGGAATGGGGTCCTGGGGGTTCCAGTTTTTGCCGGCTGAAAACATTGCGTTTATGGCTGTGGACGGCGTCGCCGATGTCAGCGCACTGGCTGCCGGTGAGGCGCGAATCCGGGTGCGTTATTCGGGACAGGTGGATGTGGCTCTGGGCAGTGCCGAGCTCTGGCTGACGCCCGGCTCTGGCGCGATTAACCCGGCGACCGGGCTTCCGACCGGTCCGTTGCAGAGTGATGCACCGGTGGCATGGGGCTGCACCACAAGTACATCGATCCCGTCCATATTCAAGTATCTGCCGACCAATTGCCGTTACTGAGCCACTGACTCCAGCCGCAGCGACAGATCAATCGCCCGTACATGCTTGGTCAGCGCGCCCAGTGATACTGACAGCGGGCGCGCTGGCGTCGGCATAGATTGCAGAACCTCCAGGCTGACGTTGCCGGACAGCTCGACAATGATGTCTTCGGGAATGCGGGCCAGCGCCAGCGTGCGGGCCGCATCACTGAAATTATCCAGCATGATCTGTTCCGGTTTGGCGGCGATGGCTTGCTCCAGCTCGGCCAGATTTTCCACTTCCACAGTAATCTTCTTGTCTGCCGCCAGTGTTCTGGCTGCCCGGATCGCGGCTTCGATAGAGCCGCAAGCAGCGATGTGGTTTTCCTTGATCAGAAAGGCGTCATAGAGGGCGATGCGATGATTCTTGCAGCCGCCGCAAAGGACGGCGTACTTCTGTGCGCTGCGCAGACCGGGCAGGGTTTTGCGGGTATCCAGCAGGGTGATCGGTTTGCCGGCCACCACGGCTGCCAGCTCACTGGCGACGGTGGCGGTGCCCGATAGCGTCTGCAGAAAATTCAGGGCAGTGCGCTCGCCGGTGAGAATCTGTCTGGCATTGCCCTGCAGGCTGCATAACAGCGTATCGGCGGCGACTTGATCGCCATCGTTGGCATGCCATGTCACCTGTACGCCATGGCCGAGTTGGGCAAACACCTCATCGACCCAGGCGCTGCCACACAGCACGGCTTTTTCCCGGCTGATGACACGAGCGCTGGCGACAGCATCAGCCGGAATCAGCTGGGCGGTGATATCGCCACTGCCGACATCTTCCTCCAGCGCCGCGCGCACCTGTTTCGGAATATCGGCAACGACATAAGCGGGCAGTTTTGCGGCGGGTAGCTCAGGTTCTTTCACGGGCAAAAAACTCTTTGGTCAACTTGGCAACAAGCGGGCTCAGAATCAGCAGCGCAATCAGATTGGGAACCGCCATCAGGGCATTGAGGATATCGGCCAGATCCCAGATCAGAGACAGGCTGCTGACCGCGCCGACCGGCACCATCAGAATCCAGCACAGCCGGAACGGCAACACGGCGCGCTCACCAAACAGGTATTGAGCGCAGCGCTCGCCATACAGGCTCCAGCCGAGCAGGGTGGTGAAGGCAAAAATGGCAAGGCCGATGACAACAATGGTCTGGCCAGCGCTGCCAAAGGTGGCACTGAAGGCCAGCGCGGATAGCGGTGCGCCGCTTTGCCCTGACTCAAAGGCACCGGTGACAACAATGGCAAGGCCGGTGACCGAGCAGATAATGATGGTATCGATAAAGGTGCCGAGCATGGCGATGCTGCCTTGCCGGCAAGGATGGTCAGTGGTCGCCGAGGCATGAGCAATCGGCGTGCTGCCAAGGCCTGCTTCATTGGAGAAAATGCCGCGGGCGATACCGAAGCGGATCGCCGCCCAGACCGTGGCGCCGGCAAAGCCGCCGCCGGCGGCGCTACCGGTGAAGGCATCGGAGAAACAACGGGCCAATGCGGCCGGCAGGGCGGCGGCGTGGTCAGCCAGTACCAGCAGGCCGCAGAGCAGGTAAGCCACCGCCATCAGCGGCACCAGTGCGGTGGCGACATGGGCAATGCGCTTGATACCGCCAAGAATCACCAGCGCCACCCTCACCGCCATGACCAGACCAGGAAGGGTGGTGTCGAGACCACAGGTGTCGTGCAGGCCGTCGGCGACAGAATGGGCCTGAACCCCATTGCCGA
>JBFHPX010000184.1:0-5190 GCA_041592575.1 Alcanivoracaceae bacterium | reverse complement strand
CCCCTTCTATATAGCATGTTCGGCCGACAACCCGCGGGTGCCGGCGTGGTTGCGTCAGTTTGACGAGGGCATGATTCGCCTGAAACAAACCGCGCAATGGGGCAGTCTGCTCGAGCGTTACGGGCTAAGCGAAGATTGACGAAAGCAGGCCGGATTACTTGCGGCCGCCTTTCGGCGTCGGGCTGAACGGCATCGGGAAGGCGGTGACATTGCTGCCAGTGGCGTCGGTTACCTTGGCAATGCCCTCTTTCTCCACTTCATCAATGCGAATCACCGCCTGCATCGGGATAAAGGAGCGTTGTACTCCGGCAAATTCGTTTTTGAGTCGCTCCTCTGACGGATCCACCACCACCTGGGCGCGTTCGCCGAACAGGAACTCCTCGACCTCGATAAAGCCGTACAGGTCGCTCTGGTAAATGCTGGCCACATAGATTTCGTATATCTGGCCCTGATTCAGGAATATGACCCGGTATATCTGACGATTGGCTGACATGATCTCGCTGACTGTTCACGCTGCATCGGCGCGGGGCGGGCAAGAATAACACAATCCGAACCGGGCGCATCGAGTCACTGACCGGCCCCGTTTTCAAGGCGAAAACCGCCATGAATCGTCTGGACTTTGCCGGTTTGAGTGACTAGAGTTAGCGCCCGATGTGCAGGGTGGGGCGAAATGCCGCACCCGGAGAAGGCAACTCCCTGAATGTCTCTCGCAACTGATTGATTATTCAGCTTTCTCCGGTCGCCGAGGAATCAGGGCCACCCCCTGGCCATTTCCCGGCGTGAAACGGACCCGGCTTTGACCGCGCCTGCGCCAATCCTGAAACCGCTTTCCATGGCCTTGCGGCCTTCAACATCGTGCGTCCGTCCGCGGCCGCCGGGGAAAACAGGGAGCCTACAAGCATGCAGTCAACACTGTTCCGTCGCGTGACCGCCGCGCTGACATTGCTGCTGGTCAGTGGTGTGAGTGTCGCCAGCGACTGGGCCGAACGGTCCAACGTCAATCTTCGTCCCGGGGTCACCAATATCAGCCAGGACGTTTTCGAATTGCATATGGCTATCCTGTGGATTGTCAGCGTGATCGGGCTGCTGGTGTTCGGCCTGATCATGTACTCCGCCGTGGCCCACCGTCGTAGCAAGCGTCCGCAGGCCGCCGATTTCCATGAGAACGTTGTTCTGGAAGTGGTCTGGACCGTTTTGCCGTTTATCATTCTGATCGGCATGGCGATACCAGCCACCCGGGTGTTGATTGACATGGACGACAGCTCGGAAGCCGAGCTGACCGTGAAAGTCACCGGGTACCGCTGGAACTGGAGCTACGAATACCTGAGCTACCAGAACGACAATGACGTTGGCATCTTCTATTTCTCCAATCTGAAGACCCCGGCGGAGCAGTACAATACCCCGGTGCTGAAAGACGGTCTGTTCCCGTACGGCACCGCAGCCGATCGTGTCGGCGTCGAGCCGACCGAGAAGGACGCGACCTATATGCTCGCCGTCGACAAGCCGCTGGTGATTCCGGCCGGCGTCAAGGTGCGCTTCCTGGTCACTGCAGACGACGTAATCCACTCCTTCTATATGCCGGATTTCGCCATCAAGAAAGACGCCATTCCCGGCTTTGTTAACGAGGCCTGGACACTGGTGCCGGAAGATGCCACTGGCACCTACTACGGTCAGTGCGCCGAGTTGTGCGGCAAGAACCACGCCTTTATGCCGATCGAAGTGCGGGTGCTGGCGCAGAACGAGTTCGACAGCTGGATTGCGGAAGAGAAAGAAAAGGCCGCCAGCGGTCCGGACCTGACACCCTTCTCCAGTCTGGAGTCTGCCATGGAGCTGGGTCAGCAGAAGTACGCTGCTGCCTGTGTGCTTTGTCATGGCGCCGAAGGTCAGGGCGGTATCGGCCTGCCGTTTGCCGGCACTGAGTTGATGACTGATTCTTCCCGCGTTCAGGAAAATATTGATGTCCTGATCAAGGGTCGTAACGCCATGCCGTCGTTCGCTGCCCAGCTGACGCCGCGCGAAATTGCCGCCGTGATTACCTACCAGCGCAATGCGTTCGGTAATAACACCGGCGACCTCGTTCAACCCGCCGACGTTGCGAAGTAAGGGAGGGGAGCCTGATGACTGCCGTAGCAGCACACACTGATCACCACGATGATCACCACCACGCCCCGCATGGCCTGAAGCGTTGGCTGTTCTCCACCAACCATAAGGACATCGGAACCCTGTACCTGTGGTTCAGCTTCGCCATGTTCATGGTTGGCGGCCTGATGGCACTGGTCATCCGCGCCGAGCTGATGTACCCGGGTCTGCAGGTTGTTGATCCGGAGTTCTTCAACCAGATGACCACTGTCCACGGTCTGGTGATGGTGTTCGGGGCGGTTATGCCGGCCACCGTGGGTCTCGCCAACTGGATGATTCCGCTGATGATCGGCGCGCCGGATATGGCCCTGCCGCGGATGAACAACTGGTCGTTCTGGATTCTGCCGTTTGCGTTCACCATCTTGCTCAGCTCGGTGCTGATGAGTGCTTTTGGCGAAGGAAATCCGTCGGCGCCGAACTTCGGCTGGACCTTCTACGCGCCGCTGTCGACCAAATATGGTCCGGCATCCACCGATCTGTTCATTCTGTCGGTTCACATGATGGGTATCTCTTCCATCATGGGTGCCATTAACGTCATCGTCACCGTGCTCAACATGCGCGCACCGGGCATGACCAGGATGAAGATGCCGCTGTTCGTCTGGACCTGGCTGATCACGGCGTTCCTGCTGGTCGCTGTCATGCCGGTTCTGGCTGGCGCCGTCACCATGATGCTGACCGATCGTCACTTCGGCACCAGCTTCTTCAGTGCCGCCGGTGGTGGTGACCCGGTGCTGTTCCAGCACATCTTCTGGTTCTTCGGGCATCCTGAGGGTTACATCATGATCCTGCCGAGCTTTGGTATTGTTTCGGCGATCATTCCGACCTTTGCTCGCAAGCAGCTGTTCGGCTATGCCTCGATGGTGTACGCCACCGCGTCGATTGCACTGCTGTCGTTCGTGGTCTGGGCTCACCACATGTTTACTGTTGGCATGCCGTTGGCCGGCACCCTGTTCTTCATGTACATGACCATGCTGATTTCGGTGCCGACCGGCGTGAAAGTGTTCAACTGGGTGGCCACCATGTGGCGCGGTTCGATTACTTTTGAACTGCCGATGAAGTGGGCGCTGGCATTCGTTGTGCTGTTCACCTGCGGTGGTCTGTCCGGCCTGATGCTGGCCATGACCCCGGTGGACTTCCAGTACCACGACACCTACTTTGTTGTCGCGCACTTCCACTATGTACTGGTATCCGGAGCGATCTTCTCGATCTTTGCTGCCGCCTACTACTGGTTGCCGAAGTGGTCTGGTGTGATGCCGAACACTTTCCTCGGTGAGCTGCATTTCTGGAATTCGCTGCTGTCGGTGAACCTGCTGTTCTTCCCGATGCATTTTGTGGGTCTGGCCGGTATGCCGCGCCGCTATGCTGATTACGCACTGCAGTTTGCCGACTACAACTTCTGGGTATCCATCGGCGCCTTCTGGTTTGGTCTCTCGCAGCTGATCTTTGTGCTGATCTGTGTGTTGTGCGCCATGAAGAAAGGCGAGAAGGCACCGGCAGCACCGTGGGAAGGTGCAGAAGGGCTGGAGTGGACCGTACCGTCACCGGCACCGTTCCACACTTTTGATACTCCGCCGGTTGTGAAGTAATCCGGTAGTCAGACAGACGGAGGGCGCCATGAGCGAGCAGGGTCTGGAACAGCGCAATCAGAGAACGGTACGCAAGCTGGTACTGGGAGCGATAGCAATGTTTGGCTTTGCCTTCGCCATGGTGCCGATTTATGACGTGCTCTGTGATATCACCGGACTCAACGGCAAGACCAACTCAACCGCCGCGGATGGTGTGGTCGAGCTGGACGAGGATCGCCTGATTACCGTGCAGTTCGTCACCGTCTCCAGTGAAGGCATGGTGTGGGATTTCAAACCGCAGGTGCGCAGCATCAAGGTGCATCCGGGCGAGATTACCCAGGTCAACTTCAGCGTGAAGAATCCCGCCGACAGCACCATCGTCGGCCAGGCCATCCCTTCGGTTACACCGGGGCTGGCAGCGCCACACTTGCTGAAAACCCAGTGCTTCTGTTTCGACAACCAGACGCTGGCAGCCGGTGGCGAAGCCGAGATGCCGATGATTTTTTATCTGGATCCGGCGCTGCCCAAACATATCAACACCATCACCCTGTCATACACGATGTTTGATGTGACAGAGCGGGTGATGGCTAACAAAGACAAGCTGGCGGCCCGATAAGGCTGCCTTGCAGGTTCAGACAGGAGAACGAGACTCATGGCGGAACATAACAGCAGCAAATACTATGTGCCGGAGAGCAGCCCGTGGCCGATTCTCGGCTCGATCGGTTTGTTCCTGATTGCAATTGGTGCGGCCAATTTCATTCAGCAGAGCACCGAGTTTGGCCAGAACACCCTGCGCCACAGCGGGGATATGGGCGGCTGGATTCTGATTTCGGGCGTGCTGGTGATTATTGCCACCATGTTCATGTGGTGGCGCGACACCATTCGCGAATCCATCACCGGGCTGCACAATGCCCAGCTTGGCAATTCCTACCGTCAGGGCATGATCTGGTTCATTTTTTCCGAAGTCATGTTCTTCGGCATTCTGTTTGGTGCCATGTTCTACGCTCGCTGGCTGATCATTCCGTGGCTGGCCGGCGAAGGCAGCAACGCTATGACCCATGAACTGCTGTGGCCGGATTTCCAGGCCATGTGGCCGCTGACCACCACTCCGGATGGCCGCACCACCCAGGCCATGGGCGCATGGGGCCTGCCGGCGATCAACACCGCTATCCTGCTGCTCAGCTCGCTGACCCTGACCATTGCCCACCACGCCCTGATCACCGGCGAGCGTGGCAAGTTGATTCTGTTCCAGGGCATCACCGTCCTGCTCGGCATTTGCTTCCTGTTCCTGCAGGTGGAGGAGTACATCCACGCCTATCAGGAACTGGGCCTGACCCTTGAGGCCGGCATTTACGGCAGCATGTTCTTCTTCCTGACCGGCTTCCATGGCATCCATGTGACCATGGGTACCATTATGCTGACCATCATGTTCTTCCGTATCCTGAAAGGACACTTCAGCAAGGACAATCATTTCGCCTACGAAGCT
>JBFHPX010000183.1:0-5205 GCA_041592575.1 Alcanivoracaceae bacterium | reverse complement strand
CCAGGCGCTGCCGGTTTCCTCCACATATTCACGAATCACCCGCAGCAAATGGCTGCGATGCGCCTCGGTGGCCTCGGTGCTGATCCGGTGCAGCTCGATCAGCTCGGGGTTAATGCGGTCGAAGAAATCATTGTGCTCATCAAGCACATAGGCAAAGCCGCCGGTCATGCCGGCACCGAAGTTGACCCCGGTCCGACCAAGCACGGTGACACAACCTCCGGTCATATACTCGCAGCAGTGATCCCCAGCACCTTCAACAACGGCGTGGGCACCGGAGTTACGCACTGCAAAGCGCTCACCCGCAGTACCCGCCGCCAGCAACTTGCCGCCGGTGGCGCCATACAGACAGGTGTTGCCGACGATGGCGGTATCCTGACTGGCAAAGCTGCTGACCTTCGGCGGCGCAATCACAATACGGCCGCCGGCCATGCCTTTACCAACATAATCGTTGGCGTCGCCTTCCAGATACAGATGCAGGCCGCCGGCATTGAACACGCCAAAGCTCTGTCCGGCGGTGCCGGTCAGGCGCACCCGCAGCGGAGTCTTCTCCATATCAAGGTTGCCGTAACGCTTGGCAATCTCGCCGGACAAACGGGCACCGATAGAACGGTTACAGTTGGTGATGCGGTAGTGGAACGAACCACCGGTGCGATTCTCGATCGCCGGCAACATGTCCGCCACCATCTGCTCGGCCAGCTCGCCGGTATCAAATGGCGCATTACGCTTGCTCTCGCAGAACTGCGGCTTGTTGGCCGGGACATTGTCATTGCGCAGGATTGGCAGCAGATTCAGCTTGCCCTGACGCGGCGTCAGACCTTCGCTGATGGTGAGCAGATCAGTGCGACCAATCAGCTCAGCCAGCGAAGCCACTCCCAGAGCCGCCAGCAAATGACGCACTTCTTCGGCGACAAAGCGGAAGTAGTTCATCAGCATTTCCGGCGCACCGATAAAGTGGTTCTTGCGCAGGTCATCACGCTGGGTGGCAACCCCGGTGGCACAGTTGTTCAAATGGCAAATACGCAGGTATTTACAACCCAGCACCACCATCGGAACAGTACCGAAACCAAACGATTCGGCACCAAGGATGGCCGCCTTGATCACATCCAGGCCGGTCTTCAAACCGCCATCGGTTTGCAGCCGCACCTTGCCACGCAGATCGTTCATGCGCAGCGCCTGATGCGCTTCCGACAGCCCCAACTCCCACGGCGATCCGGCATAACGGATCGATGTCAGCGGGCTGGCAGCGGTGCCGCCGTCATAGCCGGAGATGGTGATCAGATCGGCATAGGCCTTCGCCACGCCGGCAGCAATGGTGCCGACGCCCGGTTCAGAAACCAGCTTCACCGATACCAGCGCATCCGGATTGACCTGCTTGAGGTCAAAGATCAGCTGGGCCAGATCCTCAATCGAATAAATATCGTGATGCGGCGGCGGCGAAATCAGCGTCACGCCGGGCACCGAATAACGCAGACGGGCAATCAGATCGTTGACCTTGCCGCCCGGCAGCTGGCCACCCTCACCCGGCTTGGCACCCTGCGCCACCTTGATCTGCAAGACTTCAGCGTTAACCAGATAGTGCGGGGTAACGCCGAAACGACCGGAAGCCACCTGCTTGATCTTGGAAACACGCTCAGTACCGAAGCGGGCTGGATCTTCACCGCCTTCGCCAGAGTTCGCACGACCACCAAGGCGGTTCATCGCCGTGGCAATGGCTTCGTGCGCTTCCGGAGACAGGGCACCAAGCGACATGCCAGCAGAGTCGAAACGCGGCAGGATCGCTTCAATCGGCTCGACATCTTCCAGCGCCAGCGGCTTGACGTCGGCTTTCAGACGAAACAGGTCGCGCAGCGTGGCAACACCGCGATCGTTCACCAGATTGGCAAACTCCAGGTAATCACTGTATTCGCCGGAATTGACTGCCCGATGAATCGCATGCACTACATCCGGATTGAACGCGTGGTATTCCTTGCCGTAGATAAACTTCAGCACACCGCCGGCATCAATCGGCTTGCGCTGTTTCCAGGCATCGCCACGGAGGATGCGCTGGTCTTCCTCAAAATCGGAGAAATCCGCACCGGCGATACGGCTGGCTGCACCATGGAAACAGATATCGACAACTTCGTCGGCAATACCGATGATCTCGAACAGCTGGGCGCCGCGATAGGAAGCGATCGTCGAGATGCCCATCTTCGAGATGATTTTCAGCAGGCCCTTGTTAATGCCCTTGCGGAAGTTCTTTTGCAGCTCAATGGCATCGCCGATCAGTTCACCTGAGCGAACCATGTCCGCAATCACGTCATAGGCCAGATACGGATATACGGCAGTGGCGCCGAAGCCGAACAACACAGCGAAGTGGTGCGGATCACGGGTAGTAGCTGTTTCAACAACGATGTTGGAGCTGCAACGCAAGCCCTTGACGGTCAGGCGATGGTGCACCGCGCCGGTGGCCATCAATGCATGTACGGTGAGCTGATCCTGGCTAATACCGAAATCAGACAGCACCATCAGCACCTTGCCGGCGCGCACAGCCGCTTCCGCCTGATCACAAATATTCAGCACCGCCTGCTTCAGGCCAATGGCCGGATCATAGTGCAGGGAAATACGCTCAGCGCTATAGCCCGGGCGCTGGATCCGTAGAAGATTGGCAAACTTCGAGTGCGACAGGATCGGCGTCGACAGAATCGCCCGGTCAGCATGGTCTGCGGTTTCCTCGAACATGTTACGTTCGGCGCCGACACAGGTTTCCAGCGACATGACAATCGCTTCCCGCAGCGGATCGATCGGCGGATTGGTCACCTGGGCAAACTGCTGACGGAAAAAGTCATAGAGCGGACGCTGCCGCTGCGACAGCACCGCCATCGGCGTGTCGTCACCCATGGAGCCAACGGCTTCCTGACCGGCTTCGGCCAACGGACGCAGCACCTGATCGCGTTCTTCAAACGTGACCTGGAACAGCTTCTGATAGGCGAGCAGCTGATCTGAGCCGATCTCGTCAAGTCGCTCCACTTCGGTGTCGTAATCCGCTTCGATTCGCAGGGCATTTTCCTTCAGCCACTTGCGGTACGGGTGACGCACCTTGAGACGGTTATCGATATCGGAATGCTTGAGCAGCTCGCCGGTTTCGGTATCAATGGCCAGAATCTGGCCTGGCCCGACGCGGCCCTTGGCGACCACATCTTCTGGCTGATAGCCATGCACACCCACTTCCGACGACAGCGTGATGAATCCGTTTTTGGTAATCACCCAACGGGCCGGACGCAGACCATTACGGTCAAGCAGACAAACGGCGTAGCGACCGTCGGTCAGCACGATCCCGGCCGGGCCATCCCACGGCTCCATGTGCATGGAGTTGTATTCGTAGAAAGCGCGCAGGTCGGCATCCATCGACTCGACGTTCTGCCAGGCCGGCGGCACCATCATGCGCACGGCGCGGAACATATCCATGCCGCCATGAATCAGCACTTCGAGCATGTTGTCCATGCTCGACGAATCGGAACCGGTGCGGTTAACCAGCGGCGTCAGGCTATCGAGCTCCGGCAGCAGGTCGCTGACAAATTTCGGCGTCCGTGCCACCGACCAGTTACGGTTACCTTCAATAGTGTTGATCTCACCATTGTGAGCGAGGTAACGGAACGGCTGCGCCAATGGCCAGCGCGGCATGGTGTTGGTGGAGAAGCGCTGGTGAAATACCACGATGGCAGTTTGCATCGCCTCATCACCGAGATCCGGGAAGAAGCGCGGCAGATCCACCGGCATCATCAGGCCTTTGTAGGCGATGACAGTAGAAGACAGCGAACAGACGTAGAAGCAGCCATCATTCTCGATGCGGTTTTCAGCACGACGACGGGCAAAGTACAGCTTGCGATTCAGATCCGCGGCATTCAGATCGGCGCCGCCGACCAGAATCTGGGCAAAGCCCGGCAGTGATTCGAGCGCAATCGGGCCAAGACAGGACGGGTCGGTCGGCACATCACGCCAGCCCAAAACCTCAAGCCCCTGGCCACGCAGCTCCTCATCTAAAACCGCTGTCTGCGCGGCGGTCTTGTCGGCGTCGGGATTGACGAAAATCATGCCGGCGCCATAGCTGGTCGGCAGGGTCACGCCCAGCTCGGCAGCCACCTTGCGGAAAAACGAGTCCGGCTTTTGCAGCAACAGACCACAACCATCACCGGTTTTGCCGTCAGCGTTGATACCACCGCGGTGGGTCATGCAGGTCAGCGCTTCAATCGCGGTTTGCAGCAACTGGTGGCTGGCCTTGCCTTCCATATGGGCAATCAGGCCAAAGCCGCAGTTGTCACGGAATTCTCCGGGCTCATAGAGCCCGCGCACCAGCGTCGGATTCTGCTGCATTAACATCATTCCTCTTTGAAATTCAGAGACTTACAGAAGGCGGTGGCGACTTCGCCGAAACCGTCGGCGAAAAAGGAAGCACATTCTACACATTGGACCCTGAGCGGACAAATGGACAGCGTTCCGCGATGGCCATTGCCAGTACAGAGCTTCAGCGCACGGCGATGATCTCGCTGTGAACCGCTCGCAGTTCCCGCGGGAAAGGACCTCTCTGGCGGAACTCATCGGCCAGCTTGTCGCGGCCTGCGACCGCCTGGTCACGCGACCCCCAGGTGCCCGCAAGCACCACGAACATCACCCGACCGTCGCGGCGTGCACGATAGTAGGCTGACCGCTCTCGGCCAAGCCGGTCAAGCATGGCGCGGGCCCCGTCCTCGGACGTCGCCACTGCCACCTGCAGGACCCAGCGCTGCGCCGGCTGGGCCAGCAGCCAGTCCTCATTGCGGTAGCCCAGCTCAGCAGCCATGCCGGTTAGCGCCGGCTTGTTCTCCACCGGAGCAGGCTTCGGCGCCGGGGCCGGGGCCGGCTTGGGAGCAGGAGCGGGGCCGGGCGCCGGCTTCACGACCGGTTGTGGCTCTGGCGCCGGCGTTGGCTCCACCCGGGTCGTTACCGGCTCCGGTGGCGGCTCCGGTGCAATCGGCACGTCTGCAACCGTCGGCTCCGGCTCCGGTTGCTCCTCAGCAATATCCTGAGGGACAGGCGGCAAGTCCAGCACCGCCACGTCTTGCTCGCCAGACTCCCGCTCCTCACTCGGCCAAAAAAGCCAGACCAGCACCAGCAAACCCAGTACAGCGGCGAGATGGCGCCAGGGAATAGCCAAACCTGCCAACGGCGAGGCCGAGCGACGCGGCCGTG
>JBFHPX010000182.1:0-5242 GCA_041592575.1 Alcanivoracaceae bacterium | reverse complement strand
TGAACTGGAGGAAGGGCATCGTCTGCGCTTGCTGGACAACGGCGAGGAGACGGACGCGACGATTGCCTACCCTGACCGCGGTGAGCACAGGTTCGTCGCCCAGGTTGTGGATGCTGATGGAGAGGTGCTGGCCGAATCCAGACCGGTGGTGGTCTACGTCCATCGTGCCAGGGTAAAAAACTGATTGTTCTGTGCCGATAGTGGGCGCAGAAGCCAGCCCGGTGTTATCCGCACCAAAATAGTGCATTCTCATCTCTGGTAATGCCCCTCGGAAAGGGCGCAGGGCTGCTCCTGCCCGGTGCGTTACGGCGGGGCGTTGTGGCCTGAAACTTGCTTCTTCGGCTGATGATGACTGATTCCCTGTTCCATAAACGCCTGCTGGATCACCTGCGCACTGCGGTGTTGCTGCTGGATGGTGATCTGATGGTCCGCTATCTGAATCCGGCGGCTGAGATGCTGCTGTCAATCAGTGCAGCGCGCATCGTTGGTGGTCGGCTGCCCGAATATTTCATGGCCGATGACGATTCCCGTGACGCCCTGCGCAAGTGCATTGAGGATGGCCATCCGTTTACCCGTCGTGAGGCGCGTTTGCACACCGGACCGGGTAGCGAAGTCACGGTGGATTACAGTGTCAGCCAGATCAATGAGCCTTGTCAGGCACCGACTCTGCTGATCGAGATGCAGCCGCTGGACCGGTTGCTGCGTATCACCCGGGAGGATGCGCTGCTGCACTCGCATCAGGCGACCCGGGCGCTGGTCCGCGGTGTCGCCCACGAGCTGAAAAACCCGCTTGGCGGAATTCGCGGTGCCGCCCAGTTGCTGGAGCGGGCATTGCCGAATCAGGAATTGGCCGAATATACCCGGGTCATCATTGATGAGGCGGACCGCCTGCGCAGTATTGCCGACCGGATGCTTGGCCCACGGCGTATGCCGCACTTTACCGGCGTCAACCTGCATGAATGTCTGGAGCATGTGCGCCAGCTGATGCTCGCCGAACATCCGGGCGTGATTCGCATCGAGCGTGATTACGATCCGTCGTTGCCGGATGTGCCGGCCGATCGCGATCAGCTGATCCAGGTGTTGCTGAATCTGGTGCGTAACGCCGTTCAGGCCATTACCGAGGCGGGAACAGGTGATGGCGTGATTCGTCTGCGCACTCGTGCGCTCAGACAATTCACCATCGGCGCCCAGCGGCATCGTCTGGTGGCGCGGATAGATATTGAAGACAACGGTCCGGGGATACCCGAGTCGCTGAAAGAAATGCTGTTCTATCCGATGGTCAGCGGCCGTGCCAATGGCACTGGTCTTGGCCTGTCCATTTCCCAGTCCATCATCAACCAGCATCGCGGGTTGATTGAATGCGACAGCAGTCCCGGCAAAACCGTGTTCAGCGTGGTGTTGCCGATGGAGCTTGCACCTGTCGAAGGAGAAAGTGAGCCGTCATGAATGCCACTGTCTGGATTATCGATGATGACCGTTCCATTCGTTGGGTGCTGGAGAAGGCGCTGAGTCAGGATGGCTTTGCGACGCGCAGTTTTGAGGATGGCGACGATGCCCTGAATACGCTGGAGAGCGGCGACAGCCATCCCGATGTGCTGGTGTCTGACGTGCGCATGCCCGGCACGGACGGCTTGCGCATGCTGCGTATCCTGCAGCGGAAGTATCCGGAGCTGCCGGTGATCATCATGACCGCGCACTCGGATCTGGATTCGGCGGTGGCCTCCTATCAGGGTGGCGCATTTGAATATTTGCCGAAGCCGTTTGATGTTGATGAGGCGGTGGCGCTGGTCAAGCGTGCCATTCGTCATCGGGCCGAGAGTCAGGGCGAGCCGGTGGAACAGCCGGTCGAACTGCCCACCGAAATCATTGGCGAAGCGCCGGCGATGCAGGAGGTGTTTCGCGCTATAGGCAGACTGTCGCACTCCAATGTCACGGTATTGATTAATGGTCAGTCCGGCACCGGCAAGGAACTGGTGGCACGGGCGCTGCACCGCCATTCGGTGCGCAAGGAGAAGCCGTTTGTCGCCCTGAACATGGCGGCGATTCCGAAGGATCTGATCGAGTCGGAGTTGTTCGGTCACGAGAAGGGCAGCTTTACCGGCGCTAACGCCCAGCGCATTGGTCGTTTCGAACAGGCCAATGGCGGCACCCTGTTCCTCGATGAAATCGGTGACATGCCGCTGGTAGCGCAAACCCGTTTGCTGCGCGTACTGCAGGAAGGTGAGTTCTATCGGGTTGGCGGCACCACACCGATCAAGGTGGATGTGCGGATTATCGCCGCCACTCACCAGAACCTGGAAAAGCTGGTGGCCGATGGCGACTTCCGCGAGGATCTGTTCCATCGCGTCAATGTGATTCGCATTCATATTCCGAAGCTGGCGGAGCGGCGTGAGGATATCCCGCGGCTGGCCCGCCATTTTCTCCAGCGCGCTGCCCGCGAGCTGGGTGTCGAGGCTAAAACCCTGCACAAGGACGTCGAGCGTTATTTCTCGTCATTGTCCTGGCCCGGCAACGTCCGGCAGATGGAGAATGTCTGCCGCTGGTTGACGGTGATGGCATCCGGTCGCGAAGTATTGATTGACGACCTGCCCCCGGAGCTGCGCCAGCAGGAGGGCCGTGGTGAGGTGGTCGGTGACTGGGAGAAGTCGCTGCGCGCCTGGGCCGATCGGGCGTTGGCGGCGGGGGGTAAGAATATTCTTGATGATGCGGTGCCGGCCTTTGAGCGCACGATGATCGAAATTGCCCTCAAGCATACCGGCGGTCGGCGTCGCGACGCTGCTGCCTTGCTTGGCTGGGGGCGGAATACCCTCACCCGCAAGATCAAGGAGCTGGGTATGGAGGAGGTACTGGAGGCTGATGACGAAAGCTGAGCGGCGCTAGACAACTTGCAGGAGCTGCCGACCGGCCGCGAAGATCTTTCGCCGTCAATCGACGGCTGCTACTCCAGCGCTCGTTTTGCCTCCATGCTGACCAGTTTCCAGTCGTCGTCGTTCTGCCATTCGCTGTTGATGCGGTAGAGCTGGGCGCGATCCGGCAAAATGCCACCGCTGCCGCCGGTGACCAGTGCATTGAAACTGGCGCTGGCCCGATCTTCGCGGATGCTGTCCGCGGTGACTTCAATATTGGTCAGCACCACGGTGATGTCCCGGTGCCGGAAAAAGGTTGCCGTGAGCATCCGTCCGGCCTGTTCCTTGCCGAGCGCGCCGTGAATCCCCTCGCGGATTACCAGCTCTTCGTGCAGCCGATCAACAATCGGCGAGGCTTCGCGTTGCTCCAGTGCCGCAGCCATCTCCTTGATGGCACGGGTAATGGCATCCTCCGTGGGCTCGGGCTGGCCACAGCCGCTGAGCCAGAGTGTCAGCAGTGCGATCAGGGTATATGCTGTGGCGCGTCCGGGTTTTGGTCGAATCATGTATGTCACTGTATCCGCCGGTTTCGCCGCGTCAACAATTCCAGTTTCCGGTTGATAACCGCCATTCACTATACGTGGAGGAGTGCGGTAACCCCACTGGTCGTCCGGTGGTGGTGTTGCATGGCGGCCCCGGGGGCGGTTGTTCGCCGCATTTGCGCCGTTTTTTTGATCCGCAGCACTGGCGCATCATTCTGTTTGATCAGCGCGGTGCCGGTCGGTCAACGCCTCCTGCTTGTCTGATCGATAACACCACGGAACACCTGGTCGCCGATCTGGAGCGATTGCGCGAGCATCTGGGGATCCGCCGCTGGATGCTGTTCGGCGGCTCCTGGGGCGCGACGCTGGCGCTGCGCTATGTCAGCCAGTATCCGCAACAGGTCTCTGCCATGGTGCTGCGCGGGGTCTTTCTTTGCCGCCAACAGGATATGGACTGGCTGTATCGTCCCGGCGGCGCCAGTCGGTTGCAGCCAGAGGGCTGGGCTGATTTTGTTGCACCGCTGACGGGCCAGGAGCGAGATCACCCTTTGCCGGCCTGGCAGCGCCGGTTGGCTGGCAGCAGTGGCCAGGCCCAGCTGGCGCTGGCAGCAGTATGGGCCGCCTGGGAGGCGCGTTGCTCCACGGTGCTGCCGTCCGAGGCCGTGGCGCAGGGGTTCTCCCGTCAGGCACTGGCGATGGCGCTTATCGAGAGCCATTACTTTATCCATGGCGGCTTTCTCGACGGCTGGCCAATGCCGCCGCCCGCGGCGGTGCTGGCGGATATCCCCGGGGTTATTGTCCATGGGCGGCTGGATCTGGTCTGCCCGGCAGATCAGGCGCTGGCACTGCATCAGGCCTGGCCGGGCAGTGACCTGCAGCTGGTGGAGGGTGCCGGCCATTCGGTGCTGGAGCCGGGTATCGAGGCGGCGTTGCTGGAAGCGGTGGCGGCCATGGCTGACATCGGGGAGCGGCCATGAAGCTGTTGCTGCAGCGGGTCAGTCAGGCCAGCGTCAGTGTTGGTGGCGAGGAGATTGGTCGCATTGGCCGCGGCATCCTGGCGCTGGTAGGCATCGAGCGCGACGACACCGAGGCACAGGTCAGCAAGCTGACTGAGCGGATGCTGAACTACCGGCTGTTTGCCGATGCCGATGGCAAAACCAACCTCAGTGTTCGTGATATCCGCGGCGGGGTGTTGCTGGTGTCGCAGTTCACGCTGGCGGCAGATACCCGCCGTGGCCTGCGCCCCGGTTTCAGTCTGGCGGCGGCGCCGGCGCTGGCAGAAAGCCTCTATGGGCGAATGCTGGAGCAGCTTTCAAACGAGACATCCGTACAGATTTCAAGCGGCCGGTTTGCGGCTGATATGCAGGTGTCGCTGATCAATGATGGGCCGGTCACGTTTTTGCTAGAGGGCTGAAAACGGGCTTGCCTGTTGCCATGCCAACTGGTCTATGATGGTTTCGGCTGGCCGCGTCACTGCGAAGGCCACATGGAAGCTAAAACCATTCAAATCTGGAGAGACACGATGAAGAAGACCATCATTGCTGCCGTACTGCTGGGTTCTGCTGCTGGTGCACATGCTGACGCCGCAGGCGGCCCGGGTTGCGGCTGGGGCAACATGCTTTTTGAAGGCCAGAGCGGCATGCCGATGCACCTGCTGGCAACCCTGGTAAACGGTACTTCCGGTAATGCCACCTTCGGTATGACCACCGGCACCAACGGTTGTGACACCAGCGGCGCGCTGAGCTACAGCGGCAAGAGCCTGCTGAGCATGAACGGCGTACTCGAAGAAGTGGCTATGGACATGGCGACCGGTCAGGGCGAAGCACTGACTGCACTGTCCGTGTCTCTGGGTGT
>JBFHPX010000181.1:0-5248 GCA_041592575.1 Alcanivoracaceae bacterium | reverse complement strand
GCTGACAATGCCTCACGGCCGATTACATCGGCGGCGCCGAGAGACTTCAGCCAGTCGACCGCATCAGCCTTGCCGCTGCCCGCAACCACCGTAAAGCCCAGCTTCGCCAGCAGCGCCACGGCGATCGCGCCGACGCCGCCACTGGCTCCGGTCACCAGCACCTCGCCCTGATCCGGCGACAGCCCGGTATCCAGC
The DNA here is from genome assembly GCA_041592575.1 of Alcanivoracaceae bacterium. GTDB lineage: Bacteria > Pseudomonadota > Gammaproteobacteria > Pseudomonadales > Alcanivoracaceae > PGZG01. Next base: position 5,053 of record JBFHPX010000181.1, on the reverse strand, counting down.
AGGCTCTCGACGCAAAGCGCAGCGGTCAAACCCGCCGTGCCAAGCAACATGGCGTAGCGGAGATCCATGTTCTCCGGGAGCTTCACCACCCAGTCCGCCGGCACCCGAATAAACTGGCCGTATCCTCCAGAGGTGTTCATGCCAAGGTCATAACCGGTGACGATAACGCGATCACCAGCTTTCCAGGGACCATCCGATGCACTGACCACTACCCCTGCAGCATCAATGCCGGGGGTATGCGGGTACTGGCGGGTTACCCCGGGCTTGCCGCAGGCGGACAGCGCATCCTTGTAATTCAGGCAAGACCATTGCACCTGTATCAGGACATCGCCGGCGGGTAGCGCAGAGACGTCTGTGTCCACCAGCGTAGTACTGAACCCCTGCCCGGTTTTCTCGCTGCGCAGCGCGCGGAACCCCTGACTCATGACGCCTCCCGAGCTTATTTCAGCAGCCGATTGCCGCCACGGTGAAACCAGTTCTCGAGCACCCGAACCATGGCGCCCTCGGTGGCAAGGCCAAGGCGTTCCGCCAGCGTCCGACGAACCTGCCAGCTGACTTCGAACACCTCGGCGTCCTTACTGCGGCGCAGCAGATATTCATCGCTGGTCATAAGCTCATCAATCAGCCCGAGTGCCATGGCACGCAAACCGTACCAGTGCTCGCCGGTCGCCACTTTGGAAATATCCAGGCCGCGACGGTTGTCGCGAACAAAATCCTTGAAAAGGGTATGAGTATCTTCCAGCTCCTCCTGGAATTTGGCTCGGTCACTATCGGTATTCTGGCCAAACATGGTCAGGGTGCGCTTGTACTCACCTGCCGTGAGCAGTTCGATATCTATATCGTTTTTCTTCAACAGGCGATGAAAATTGGGAATCTGTGCAACCACGCCAATGGAACCAACCACGGCAAACGGTGCGGCCAGAATTTTCTCGGCAATGCATGCCATCATGTAGCCACCGCTGGCGGCCACCTGATCAACGCAAACGGTAAGGTGAACGCCCTGAGATGTGATCCGACGGAGTTGCGACGCGGCTAATCCATAGCTGTGCACCATACCGCCAGGGCTCTCCAGACGGACAACGATTTCATCGTTCGCCTCGGCAACCTGCAATACCGCCGAGATCTCCTTGCGCAGATTATCAACTGCACTGGCTCGCACATCACCATCAAAATCCAGCACAAAAACGCGACCTCGCTTGTTCTCGGCAGGTGGCATTTTCTTTTCAGCCTTGCGCTTGAGCTTTTCATCCTTGCGCTTGCGTTTGATCTCCGCCTTGCTTTCCGCCTCGGTCAGGATCTCGTGACGGAGTCCATCGCGGAGATTTTCTATCTCCTCATTAACATGACGAACACGCAAATAACCATCATCACTTTGGTGTCGATTACGGGCCGCCATGGTGGCAATACCACTGATTACAAACAGCAATGCAATGGTCACCGTTGCAATCTTGGCAACAAACATCCCATATTCAACGAAGAAATCCAGCACTTCCCACTCCTGCATCAGAAAAAGGAACAGCTGACGCTGTCCCGAAAAGATTTCATTATTCCCAGCGCCCCAAAGCCGCCTGGGCAGCCTCATTCAACGGGCGTCCGGATAACCCTGTGTTGGTCAATACGATCTCGTAAATGGCACCATCCGCCATTGGCATAAAAGTGGCACTGCCATGCTGTGCATCAATCATCATGCTCCAGCCATCACGGGCACTTTGCCAGACATCAAAGCCGATCGCCGGCCGGGAGATGTGATGACTGCCCGGCGTCTTGACAAGCTGGTCCTCAAGCGTCAGATAGCGTCCCTGAATATCCTCAAACTGATATCCGGGCTGAAATCCGAGTAACGCAAAAATTCCCTTCCAGCGAACAATCCTTGCATCAATCTGCCAGAGGTCGCCTTCCAGCTGATAGTCCACGTTACTGCCATCTGAATCGGCCAAAGTGGCGACGAAGCTCTGCGCTCCCAGCTGACGAAAACTGACTGTGGCCAGCGGCTGCTCCCTTGAAAGTTGCTGATAGCTGAAAAGATTCAGCGAGAACAGCGAGAAATATACCGCCAGCGCAATCAGCAGCAGCCCACTGGTGCCCTTGAGCCAGGCAAGAAACCACTGGGTTCGCAACAGAATGAGACTGCCAGCGACAACAATGCCCAGACAAAACCCGATGATCAGCAGCGGTGCAGTATCGAACCCCATGGAATGTCCTCGTCTTGATTCAGGCGCCCCCGCCCTGTAACCAGCTGTCAATGAGCGACCGGGAGATACTGCCCTGAGGCGGCATCAGCGGCAACTGGTCGCGGGCAAACCAGCCGGCCTCAATAATCTCCACTCCGTCCGGACATAACTCGCCGGCATCATATTCTGCATGGAACCCCAGCATCAGCGAGTGCGGGAAGGGCCAGGACTGGCTGCCATGATAGCGCAAGTTCCTGACCCGTAACCGCGTTTCCTCCCAGACCTCGCGCTGAACCGCGTGCTCGGCATCCTCCCCGGGCTCCATAAAGCCAGCCAGACAGCTGAACATCCCCGCCGGGAAGCCGGCACCATGGGCCAGCAGTATCCGGTCATCTCGACTCACCAGAGTAATGATGCAGGGCGTTATTCGTGGATACTGGGTGTACTGACAGGACGGACAGACCATCGCCAGATCCCGCTCATGCATATGCGTGACTGTACCGCAGCGACTGCAAAAGCCATGATCACGACGCCAGCTCAACAGCTGCACTGCCCGGGAAGCCATGATGAATTCGCGGCGCGACAGCATATGAATCAGACGACGCAGATCCTCACCGTGATAACCATCGGGCACGGCATCTGCCGCATCCATGACAATTGAGCAGACATGCCGCCCTTCCATGCGCCCAAGGTAGACTAACTCGCCGGGAAACAGCATCCGCGCCATGCCGGCCCGGAAAACCGGCAGCAATGGCTGCGCCTGATCGGAACTGATCAGCAGGCGGCCTTGCTGGATAACAAACAACTGAAGCTCACCTTCGAGCTGCTGCGGGGGTGGGCAGAACTCTATTTCAGGAGCCACGAAAATCAGCCCACCGGCCGAATAACCGGAAAACCAAGCTCTTCCATACTCTCTTCTGCAATTTCAAGCACGGCGTCACCGATAGGTTTCAGCTCCTCCATACTCTCAAGATAGTAATCAACACTGCTGATCGCGTCCGCAAGCGTATCCATGTGCTCACGCTCCGGAGTGCCGGACCCGGAAGCCAGCAACCCCTGCTCAATGTAGGCACGGCACGCATCCATCACCGCCTTGCCACGACCAAGGTCCAGAAACATCAGACCACCAGAAACGCCGCCGAGGATGCCGGGAAGATTGGCCAGATGCATGCGATCCCAACCGGCCTCCATAAAAGAAGCTATCGCCCGTTTTGCCAGCGCAAGCCCGGAGCGGCACTCCGAAACCACTGTTTTTCTGGCTTCATCGAGCTGATAGCGAGAGATCTTCTGATTACCGGCATCACGATTGACATCATTGGTTGGCGCCAGACTATGCTCCAGCGACGCCACTGCGTTTTCAGCGGTCAGCAGGTCATCAACCAAAGCCTGAAAATCCAACGATTCAATATCCGCATTCGAGGCCCAGCCGCGAACCGAATCCGCACGGGCCTTTAGCTGCTGCGCCTCACGATTCAGGTTCACCATCGTCAACGTGCCGCCGATTCTTGCCAGACCATCCGCAACATCGCGGTAATCGGTATCCGCAACGCCTTGAGCCGCCAGATCAAGGGTCTGTTTGACGCTGTTAAGCTCTTGCTTCAGTGACTCCGCCACCGTTCTGATGACCGAACCATTGCCACCAGCCATCAACGCAATCTCCGCCTGCAACTCTGCATCGGTAATTCGCGGACGGATATCAAAAGCTTGCTTGACCTCACCAACCACGCCAGCAGAACTACTGCACAGCGAGACAATGAAGATACTTTCTTTCAGCAGCAACAATGGCGCATCTGCGGCCAATGCCCGCTCACCTTCATGAACAAGCCTCTTGATCTGTCTGTCATACTGCGACAACAACGCCTTGCGCGCAGGCGTGATAATCATGTCATCAGCAATCAGAGCCTCGAGCATGGCTCGGCCAATCCACCACATCCGCCCCATCGGCGCAGGACCACAAAGACGATCAAGTCGATTCAGCGCCCTCGCCATCAGCTTCAGGCTGACAGTGCTATTCTGGGCTCTGAGCACACCCAGCAGCCCGACCTGATACATGTGGCGCAGGCGACGGCCAAGGCGGCTCAGTTCGGAAGCAGACGTTTTAGTTGCCGCCGGTGCGGGAAAGCGATCCCGGGCAAGGTCCACAGAGAAAAAGTGACTTTCCTGAATCAACGGCTTGCCGGCGGCACGGCGGAGCTCGTTAAGACCACCAACCATGACTTCCGGGAGCGGCCTGTTTTTCAGCTGAACATATTCCAGATACCGGCCAATCAGCAGCACCGACTGCCCCAGCGCGGCGCCGAGCGGTGCCGACGCGGGAGCGGCCTCCCGCAATTTGAGGGCAGACTGCTCCATTTCGGTGATCATCAGCGTTGCTGCAGGCAACTCCAGCACCTGAAAGATGCCACGCAACTGGTGAAAGGCTTCGGCACAGGCATCAAGTTCCTGAGTTTGCGAAGCGTCTGCGGCCCAAGCCTCAAGATGCCGGCCAACTTCCACCAGGGTGCTGTCTATCTCCTCCTTGATGAAGGTCAGCGAGGTGCTGCTGGTCATGGCAACCATGAAGTCTCCGCAATCCTGGTATTCTTCTAAGCGCTTGCCGGCGAACGCCGATCAACTCCGACAAGCCCTCGGACAGCCCCGCCTGATAGCCGATCAACAGTGCCAGCAACTGTCGCATGATGTTAAAGAATGCGTCAACTTTTACCGCCAACCAACTGAAAAAAAAGAGTTTTGCCAAATCGGACACAGTTCGCAGACGGACACTGACCCAGCTGGCTTAGAGGCCACGCCGCCACAGACTGCCGCCGTCGGCGACCCGGTCAAGATGATCCAGTCTGCTCTCATGGCGGGCCAGCTCGTCAGCGGCGGCCACGGTTACTCGC
>JBFHPX010000180.1:0-5260 GCA_041592575.1 Alcanivoracaceae bacterium | reverse complement strand
CCGGTAGCCGAGTCGCTCGAGCATCTTGCCGACGGTCCTCAGCACCAGCGGCTGGTCTTCCGAGTAGCGGAAGTAATAAACCTTGCCACCTTCCACCTGCAGCGAAGTCTCGAAAATCGTCTTCAGAAACAGCATGCTCAAGGGACGACGGGCGTAAAAATCGTAGCGGCCGCCATGCACTTCCAACCAGGAATAGGCGCCACTCTTGAGGCCGAAAATCTGTGCACTGTCGATAAAGAATGTCGGAGCCTGCACTTCCTCATAGCCCCACTGATTAACCGGACGGTACACGTAAATCATCGCATTACGAGGATCCAGCGTATCCAGAGGTTCGAACACCTTGCCCTTGGCCGCGGAGATAAATGCCCCCGAGGTGGTCGGCACACCGATTTTGATACCGGCACAGCCGGCCACCAGCAATGCCACCAGAAAGGAACCGAGCACACGGGCTAACATGTTGTTTTCTCCGACTTTATTCTTATGGGCTGCGGCGCCTGCAGCCAAGCGCCTACTATCGCCCATTTACCCGTTCGACTCAATGCCCGACAATCCCGTGGTCTGCAGAAACCGCAAGGACTGTTCCGCGCCATGACCCCGAAACGCCCATGACCCTGAAACGTGTTGGCACGCCCTGCATCGGCATCTGCTCCACCACCTACGGCGACACTGTCTGCCGGGGCTGTAAACGCTTTCTGCATGAGGTGGTGGACTGGAACCGCTACAGCGATCCGGAAAAGCGGCTGGTCTGGCGTCGGCTCGATGAGCTGCTGTGTCTGGTGGTGGACAACTATATCGAAGTCACCGACCCGGCTCGGCTCCACGAGCAGATGGTTCTTCAGAACCTGCGCTTGCAGGCCGAGCTCTCGGCCGCTGCCCGGGTGCCAGAGCTGCTGCGCGCCGCCGGCCGTCAGCAACTCGACTGGCCAGCCTTCGGGCTACTGCCACGGCGTCAGGCCGCGGGGCTATCACCGCGGGAGCTTTACGACCTGATCAGTGCAGAGTTTCACGCCCTGTCATCCGCCCATTACGAACGCGCCCACTTGCGGGCCGTCAGTGACGTCTCCTGAGGCCTCACTGCGCGGCGGCCAGTAACGGGTCCAGCTGACGCAGGTCCTCCGCTGTCAGCACACCGGCTTCGTAACGAAGGTTCAGCAAGCTGACCAGAAAGCCATATCGGGCACCAGCATAGTTGCGCCGGGCATCGGCCAGCCGACTTTCCGCATCCAGCACATCAAGGATGGTCCGGGTACCGGCCTGATAGCCATTGCGGGTCGCTTCCCGGGCCAGCGTCGCAGACTCGACCGCCACACCGAGCGCGTCGGCCTGAAGGCGATCGGCCTCGACTTCGCGATAGAGCTGACGAATACGGCGCTCGGTTTCCAGGTCCAGCCGCGCCAGCTCGGCCCGTGCTGCTTCATAAAGATAAGAAGCCTCACGACTGCGCGCCCGGGATATGCCGCCGTTGACCAGTGGCACATTCAGTTCCACCCCGACCAGCATGTCGGTGCGCTCCTGACCGTCTTCGAAATCCGTGGTGTCATCCTGACGATAGCGCGCCACCGCATCCAGCGTCGGCGCATAGGCAGAACGACTGGTGCTGCGTTGCGCTCTGGCAACGGTGACGTTTTCCCTGGCACGTAACAATACCAGGCTGCGTTCCCGGGCCAGCGTCACCCATTGCTCTTCCGATACCGGATCAAGCGCTGGTAACACGGCATCAGCACGCAGACGTGGCAATTCCGCTCGACCGTAGTTGGTGATCTCATGCAGCGCCGCCTGAGCAGAATTCAGTGCCACTTCCGCGCGCATGGCCGTGGCCCGGGCCAGATCAAAACGGGCCTGCGATTCGCGCAGGTCAGTCTCGGCAACAACCCCGGCATCATGGCGATTGCGGGTGTCCTCAAGGGCCTTGGCCAACGCCTCGCGCTCGGAGGTGGCCAGCTCCAGGTTCTCGATCTCCCGCAGCACGCCGAAATAGCGATCCGCCAACCGTAACACCAGTCGCTGGATACGATCTTCCTTGCCAAGCTCGGCCTGCTGGTCAAGCGCATCGGCCTGCCGACCCAGCGCCAGCCAGTCACGGCGGAAAAGCGGTTGTCTCAACTCTGCGCCATAGGTGTATTGATTGCCTTCGCTCTCACCTGTACCAAACAGCTGGCTGTCGTACTCACTTTTGCCGTGATAAGCCTGCGCAAACGCGTTCAGGCTCGGCAGCCGCTGCCCGGATATGGCCCCCGAGCGGGCAAGCTCGGCCTGATAAATCGCCAGCGACTGAGGAATCGCCGGATCATGCTGCACCGCCCGGTCGAACGCTTCGGCAAGGGTCATGGCGACAGCGCCGGGGCTCCACAACAACATGGAAACAGACAACAGGGAAATCAGGTTACGCATAGACAATCCTTCATGCAGGGCAGCACTGGCCGGACATGATGCAGAAAGCTGACGCTGATGAGAACAGACACTGAAGGGCAGTTGTCGCCTGCCCCGAGAAAGAACAATTAATGGTGCGCCAGGAGGGACTTGAACCCCCACGCCTCTCGGCACCAGAACCTAAATCTGGCGTGTCTGCCAATTTCACCACTGGCGCGCGGCCGGCATTGTAACAGGGACTCGCACCAGCACCAGCCCCCCAAGGCCGATACCGGCAACAGAATCAGCGGCCCATTTCCAGCATCCGGTAGAGACTGCGAATGTCGTTATTGGTACGGTCCAGTCGGCCCTCGATCTCCGCCAGTTTTGCCGCAGTGTCAGACTGGCCAGCTTTGCTGGAAAGCGCGTCAATTCGCGGCATCATGGATGTGATGGCATCGCGCTGGCTGGCCACCAGTGTTTCCGCTTTCTGCACCCGTGCCAGCACACCGGAAACCTGGCCACTGACGTTGCTGAGTTCGGATGACAGCCGACTGACTTCAATATCCAGCTTGCGCAGCCTTGCATTGGCCTGAGCCAGACCTGCCTGACTGGCGGCCTCCGTGCTTCGACCACTGTCCCCCTGCACCACCACTGGCTGCTGTTCCAGCGCCGAAAGACGTTCATCAACCGGACCCAGCTGACTTTCCAGTGCGTTGATTCTGGCCTCGATCGGACCGAGGTCAACGCCCTGTCCGGCAGCCCCAAGTTGCTGCTGAAGCTCATCGACGCGCTGCTGCATCTTCAACAGGGTCATCGATACCACGCCAAGCAAAATCAGCATGACGATTGCCAGACCGCCCAATGCCGCAGCGACACCATGACCGCGACCGGCTGGTTGCGGCTTGATGGACTCCTCCATACGAGCATCGCGCGTCGGCTTTCTGGAGTTAATCGCTTCGTGGGCTGAAGTCGATGATGGCGACACCGCCAGCACATCCTGATTCAGCGACATCAGGCGCTTTTGCTTGTTCTCGGGGATATCATTCATTGTCTGTCACCCGTTCCCGATTCACCCCGTCAGGGAGCGCCGCCATCAAGGCGGTCCAGTCTGACGTTAACCTGACGACGGTAGGCATCAAAGGCGTTTATCGCTGCCTCTATTTCAGTGAGTCGATTCCCGATACCGCCACCAGCGCTTTCTACCCGCGCCAGCGACTGTAGCGCCGGCAACAACTTGTTAATCGCCTCAACCTGCTTCTGCTGAGCCGCAAGACGAGTATCGAGCTGCTTGACCGTTTCGGCCTGCACCTCTATGCGGGTCTGCAGCTGGTTACGGGCCAGCACCAACTGCTCATTCTGTTTGCTGATAGCAGCCATTTCTGCCCTCAGCCCCTCCAGCGCCTTGTTCAACTCGGCACGCTGCTTGCCCAACTGGGCGATGTCGGCCTGGTTTTTCTCGATCCATTCGCGGTTACGCTTGTTGGAAACGTCCCAGAGCTTGCGAATCTCGCTATCGTGGGTGGCGAGGGTCTGCTTGACCTGATCCGAGGTCTGGGTGACCTCCTCATCGGTGGCCGACAACTGCGAGGCCAATGATCCCAGCTGCTCGGTGGACTCGCTCAGGCGATTATCCACCACCGCCTGCAGACCGCTCAGCTGACGGTGAAACCAGGTACCCAGCACCAGCACCAGCACCAGCAGAAATGCCGTAGCCGCCATCCAGATACTGCTGCCATCGGTGGCCGCAGACGGACGCGCAGCTTTGGCTTTGACAGGCTCCTCGCTCTGGTGGGACGGCCGACGTGACTGAGCCGCCGGCTCGGCGTCATCATCGACATTGATGTCATGGATATTGCCAAGCTTCAGGTCGCGATCTTCATTCATGGCAGATAGGGGGCAGGCTGTCGAAGGCGCAAGTGTAGCAGCCCCGAGGCATCTCTGAATAACCCCATCGACATCCCGCAAGCGGTTCGGTCTAATGCGGCTCTCGAACAGGGAGGACAGAGCATGGCCCGGTGGCTACTACTGATAATACTGGTGCCGGCAACCTCGCTGGCGGACATGGCTATGGAAAGTATGCTGCAGCAAGGTCTCAGCGCCTACGAGGCAGAGCAGTACGATCAGGCGCTGGCCCACTTCAGCGCGGCACTTACCCATAGTCTGGTCAACGATGAAAGCCCGATGTATCCGGCATCGTATCTGTGTGCCATGTGGTATTTCGGCCGCGGCATGAACCCGGACCAGAACCGGGCAATGACAGCCTGCCGGCTGGTCCATGGCGACAAAAGCAGATTCCAGCTGACTCTGTTCCAGCAAGCGCTGGAGAGCAACAGTCAGGCGGATACTGTGTTTCCGTTCCGTAAAGGCATGGTGGACGCAGCAGCAGCACTGGCGTGGTACCTGCGCCTCAGTGCACCGGGAAAATAAGCAGGCGGTTTATTCTCCGGACTCCCCGGCGGATTGCTGACGAACGAACCCTTCCGTTGTAGCCCGCTCTGGCGTTTCACTATCGAGTGATTCCGCCAGCTCTGGCACTTCAGTCACGGTCTGGTCGTACTGCTGCTGCAAGCGCTCAAGTTTCTCCCGGCCCTCGCGAAGCTGGTCAGCATCGCCGCCCATCTGTTCGGCCTGCTGCAATTGCTGCTCCAGCTCACTGATCCGGCTACGTGCGGCTCGGGCGAACGATTCGCGTACATTCATCTGCTGCCGGGCTTCGTACTGCTGGTACAGCTCCGGATCAGCCAGCTCTTCAGCGGTCGGCAACTCACGTTGCTGCTCAGGCTCACGGCGGGCCAGAGGCGGGCTGCGATCGTCACCTTCGAGGAATGCCTGACGCATGGACTCGGCGCGCAGGTCCGCACTCATGGCAGGCTCCTGCGGATAAACCTCCCGCTCCGGCCAGACCGAT
>JBFHPX010000179.1:0-5287 GCA_041592575.1 Alcanivoracaceae bacterium | reverse complement strand
GATGCGCCAGATCATGACCGGCGCCGCCACCGATGCACAGATTGGCGCCTTCCTGATGGGCATGCGCATGAAAAGCGAGTCCATTGACGAGATCACCGGTGCGGTGCAGGTAATGCGTGAGCTGATGACGCCGGTGAAAGTCGGCGAGCTGCCCTATCTGGTCGACATTGTTGGTACCGGCGGTGATGGCGCCAACCTGTTCAATATCTCCAGTGCCTCTGCATTTGTTGCCGCGGCGGCCGGCTGTCATGTGGCCAAACATGGCGGTCGCTCGGTCAGCTCGAAAAGTGGTGCTGCCGATGTGCTGGAGGCCGCCGGTGTGCGGCTCGACCTGACACCGGAGCAGACCGCCCGTTGCGTGCGTGAGGTCGGTGTCGGCTTCATGTTCGCACCGAATCACCACAGCGCCATGAAGTATGCTATTGGTCCGCGGCGTGAGTTGGGTCTGCGCACCATCTTTAACATTCTTGGCCCGATGACTAATCCGGCCGGAGTAAAACGGCAGGTAGTCGGGGTGTTTTCTTCGCGTCTGTGCCGGCCGATCGCCGAGGTGCTCGGCCGACTTGGTGGCGAGCACATCATGGTGGTGCATGGTATGGACGGGCTTGATGAATTCAGCATCGCCAGCCGCACCCATGTGGCCGAATGGCGTAATGGTGAGCTGAAGGAGTATGACGTCACCCCGGAAGATGTGGGTTTGACGTCCGCTTCGCTGGTTGGCTTGAGTGTTGCCGATGCGGCGGAATCACTGGCGCTGATCCGCGATGCGTTCGGCAAGCGCAGCACGGATGCGGCCAGCAAGGCAGCCGATGTGATTTCCATGAATGCCGGTGCTGCTATCTATGTGGCTGGCGTTGCCAGCTCACTCAAGGACGGCGTGCGCATGGCGGAAGATCTGGTGCATAACGGTGAGGCCCGTGAGCGCATGGCGCAGCTGCGTGATTTCACCGCGCTGCTGAAACAGCAGGAAGAAGTTCAGTGAAGAAGACCGGTACCGTGCTGGATCGAATTCTGCTGCGCAAGCAGGAAGAGGTGGCCGAGCGACTGAGAACAAAATCCCTGACGCAGATGCAGCAGGAGGCTCGGGCTGCGGCTCCGGCGCGTGGTTTCATCCGTGCGTTGCAGCACAAGCTGGAGCAGAACCTGCCAGCGGTGATCGCCGAAGTCAAGAAGGCGTCCCCGTCGAAGGGCGTGATTCGAGAGCATTTTGTTCCGGCAGAAATTGCCGCCAGTTATGAAAAAGGTGGCGCTGCCTGTCTGTCGGTGTTGACCGACCATGACTTTTTCCAGGGGCACGAGAATTTCCTGCAGCAGGCACGCGCCGCTTGCTCATTGCCGGTGCTGCGCAAGGACTTCACCATCGATCCGTATCAGGTCTGGGAGGCACGCGCCATTGGCGCAGACTGCATCCTGCTGATTGTTGCCGCCCTGGAAGACGAGCTGATGGCTGAGTTGTATGGCGCTGCTAACGAAGCCGGTCTCGACACGCTTGTCGAAGTGCATACCGGTGATGAGCTGGATAGAGCGCTCAAGCTTGGCGCGCCGATGATTGGTATCAATAACCGCGATCTGCACACCTTTGAGTTGTCACTGGAGAACACCTTCAAGCTGCTCGACCGTATCCCTGATGATCGCTTGCTGATTACCGAAAGCGGCATTCTCACCCCGGCGGATGTGACGTCGATGCGCCAGCATCAGGTCAATGCCTTTCTGGTTGGTGAAGCCTTTATGCGTGCAGATGACCCGGGTGCGGAGCTGAAGAGGTTCTTCTCCCTGTAATAACACGGCTACTTGGCAGCTGAGGCTAACCGGAATTTTCATGGTCGCAGAGAGCTCCCCGGTTCTGGTGTTTGATTCCGGCGTTGGCGGCCTCAGTGTCGCCGCGGAGATCCGTCGTCGTCTGCCTGGCCTGCCGTTGCATTATTTGATGGACAGTGCCGGCTTTCCCTATGGCAACAAGAATGATGATGCCTTGATTGAGCGGGTGTTGAGGGTGTGCGGCGAGGCCGTCGCAGAGCAGCGGCCGCGTTTGCTGGTGGTGGCCTGTAATACCGTCAGTACACTTGTGTTGCCGGCGCTGCGGGCGTCGCTGGCCATTCCGGTGATAGGGGTGGTGCCGGCGTTGAAAGTGGCAGCGCGGGCGAATCCCGGTGGCAACATCGGTCTGCTGGCTACGCCTGCTACCGTCAATCGGGCATATACCGACAATCTGATTTGCGAGTTTGCCGCCGGCTGCCACGTGCGCCGCCTGGGAAGCACGGAGCTGGTGCAGTGGGCGGAGGACTGGGTTGGTCTCGGGCGCGAGCCAGCTGCACTGTTTGATCATCTTGATAGCTGGCTTATGCAGCCTGATCCGGTTAGTCATGTGGTGCTGGGCTGCACACACTTCCCCCTGCTGCGGCCGATGCTGGAGCGGTTGTGGCCGGCGATTGGCTGGGTGGACTCCGGCGAGGCTATTGCCCGTCGGGTAGAGCAGCTGCTCGCCGAGTCAGCGCTTGATCTGGAGCGCTCACCGGTAAAGCTGTTCTGGACTGGAGACCGTTGTCCGGCGGATGGGGTTGTCCGCTATGTTGCCTCCCTGTGAGCGTTTCGGCGCCAGATTGAAATCCGGCTGCGGCGTTATGCCGCAGTGACATCCGCGCAGCACAGGTTACTCTGCCCGCCGATTGTTCTCGCGGGATCGATAATGAAGCTGCGTCATGTCTGTGTTTTGCTGCTGCTGGCCGCTGCCCGGCTTTATGCCGCTGACCCGGTACAGCTTGATGCTGTCCAGATAACTGCGGGAGCCTCCGAGGCGTCGCTGAACCCTGACGCAGAGGGTCGGCATGCGGAGCTGTTCGAGCAGGCTCGGGCAGTTTCTGTGCTTGATCACAGTGACTGGGCCGACAGTGCTGTAACCAGCCAGGAAGATACCCTGAAGCGGGCGCCGGGTGTCTGGGTGACAAATCAGAACGGCGGCGCTGATGTTTTCCTGTCGATTCGCGGCTCCGGGCTTTCGGCGACCGCCTTCGGGCGCGGCATCAACAGCTATCAGGACCGCATTCCGCTGGCACGACTGGATAGTGGCACTACCAATCAGCTGATTGATCCTGCCGGTTACGATTACGCAGAAATCTATCGTGGCGCCAGCGCGCTGGAGTTAGGCAGTACCGCCAGTGGTGGGGCGATCAATTACGCCAGCCGCACTGGCGATCGTTATCCGGGTTGGCGGTTGCGGACGGAAGCAGGCAGTTTCGGTTGGCGCCAGAATCGTCTTGCCTGGGGCGGTGCATCAGAACGCGCTGATGCTTATGTCGGCCTGTCGCAAAGTGATCTGGACGGCTTTCGTGAGCAGTCCCGGGAGTTCAATCGCCGCCTGGGCGGCAATGTTGGCTATCGTTTTGAGAATGGAATAGAAAATCGTAGTTATCTTGCGGTCACCGATGCCCGCCTTGAGCTGCCCGGTACGATTCAAGTCAATAACCTTAACGAAAGCAGCCGAGACGATGCTGCGGAGTTTAACAAGCAGTTTGATGCGGATCGTAACTGGCGTGAAGTACGGCTGGCAAATCGAACTCTTTTCCCGCTTGCCGATCGTCAGCATCTGATTGCCAGTGTGTTCCTTAATCAATCTGAACTGGATCACTTGCCGACACCTTTTGTCGGCATCATTGATAATAGATACCAGGCGGCAGGCACCGGACTTGAGTATGAAGCCCGGGGCGAGGATGGCAGGCGCTTTGTGGCCGGGTTGCGTCATGGTGAGGGGCGTGACACCAATCAGCGCTATCGGCAGAGCAGTGACGGACAGAGAAAGCTGGACCGGGTCTACGATGAGCGATTTCGTATCAGCCAGACCGAGATCTATGCAGAGTATACCCAGCCGTTTGCCGACAAGTTTCGCGCAGTAGCGGGTGGGCAATGGACCCGCTCGTATCGTCGCAGCGAGGACCGCTTGCTGGCGTCACCGCCGCCTTGTGTGCCGCCGACCTGTATCCCGTTTCCACAGCCCTCTGCATCGTCAGGGGATGACAGTTGGCGTGCTACGTTGGGTGGCTGGTCACCGAAGGCGGCATTGATGTACCTGCCGACAGCGACCCAGCGCGTTTACTTGCAGGTGGCAAAGAATATCGGCTTGCCATCATCTGGCGAACAGGGAGTACAGCCAACACCCGGTGTGCGCATTGGTGAGGAAACTTCACTGACAACCGAGCTGGGCTATCGCGGCATCAGTGACCTCGCTGATTGGGATCTGGTGATCTATCGTGCCCGCTTCAAGGATGAGCTGCTGAATCTGGAAATCGACGGTGTGACGTCATTATTCAATGCGCCGACGCCGACGTTACACGATGGTGTCGAGCTGGGAATGACTTGGCATTTGCCTGCGGCCTGGCTGGCTGCGGATCAGCTTGATCTGGAGCTGGTTTATAACTGGTCGGATTTCCGCTTCGAGGATGATCCGGATTATGGAACGGCGTCGTTGCCAAAGATCCCGCCGCATAGCCTCTGGGCTGCCATCCAGTGGCGCAGCCACAGCGGTCTGCTGCTAGAGCCGAGTGCGCGCTACGTCAGCGGATATCCGCTCACCTATGACAATACAGGCGGCAGCAACTGGCGCGTTGAAGGCTGCACCCTGCTGGGGGTCAAGGTGAGCCAGCAGTTTTTCAGTGGACTGACCCTGTTTGCGGAAGGTCGTAATCTGACTGACAAGGTGTATGCCAGCACTGGCGCGACCACGCCAACCCCAGCTGCGCCATCGATGATGAATCCGGACCCTGCCGCGCAGGTGACGCCTGGTATTGGCCGCGCCTGGTATGCCGGGCTTGAGTACAGCTTCTGATAACAGGACAGGGGTACAACTGATTATGCGAGTGAAACAGCGTCTGATTCAGGCCGGATTTCGTCTCCATCATGCCGTGATATGGGCTGCATTGGTTGCGCTGGCGTTGTTCGCAGTATCAGGGTTTATGCATGTGCTGCTGACCTGGACCGGTCCGCAATCCATGGTGCAGCGGCCACCTCAGCAGTTGTTCACCGAGCAGGATATGCAGGCGGTGGCGCCATTGTTGCAGCAGCACGGGGTTGACTCTGCGCAGATCGTCAAGCTGGTCCCTTCTGCGGACGGAGCGCTATTGCAATTAAGTCAGCATGGAGATGCAGCGCGACGCTACTTTGATCCACGAAGCATGCAGGAGCTTGCGGGCCATGACGAGCAGCAGGCACGATGGCTGGCCCGGTATTATCTTGGTGATAACAACCGCAGCATCGAGAAGGTCGAGTTTGTTACCGGTTTCAATGATGAGTACAG
>JBFHPX010000178.1:0-5315 GCA_041592575.1 Alcanivoracaceae bacterium | reverse complement strand
CCATGGCGTTGCCAATGCAGTGGGCGCTGGTGGCGCAGGCCGACGCAATCGAATAATTAACGCCCTTGATCTTGAATGGCGTGGCGAGGCAGGCTGATACGGTGCTGGCCATCACTCGCGGCACCATATAGGGGCCAACACGCTTGACACCTTTTTCCCGGGCAATATTGGCGGCGTCCACCTGATTCATGGAGGAGTGGCCACCGGAGCCGGCAATCAGGCCGGTGCGCTCGTTACTGACCTGATCGGGGTCCAGCCCGGCACTGCGAATGGCGTCGTCCATGGCAACATAGGCAAAGGCCGCGGAATCACCCATAAAGCGCCGGGCCTTGCGATCAATGCGCTCATCCAGATCAATGGTTGGCAAGCCGGCAACCTGACTGCGCATGCCGATTTCATTGTAGATATCGCGGGCGCGAATGCCGGAAATACTTTCCCGCAGCGACCGGGTGACGCTGGTGGCATCGTTGCCGAGACAGGAAACAATACCGAAGCCGGTGATAACTACTCGACGCATGGTCAGACTCCGTCAGAAACCGTCGGTGGAGGTGAACAGCCCGACCCGCAGGTCCGCGGCGTGGTAGATGTCGCGCCCGTCGACACTGACACGGCCATCTGCGATGCCAAGAATCAGACCGCGAGCAACCACCCGCTTGATATCCAGGTGGTAGGTGAGCCGCTTGGCTGTGGGCAGCACCTGACCACTGAACTTGACGCCACCAACGCCAAGCGCCCGGCCACGACCCGGATGGCCGAGCCAGCCGAGGTGGAAGCCGACCAGCTGCCAGAGCGCGTCAAGGCCCAGGCAGCCGGGCATCACCGGGTCACTTTCGAAATGGCAGCCGAAGAACCAGAGGTCCGGCTGGATATCCAGCTCAGCGATGATTTCGCCCTTTGCATACTTGCCTCCCTGTTCGCTGATGCGGGTAATGCGGTCCATCATCAGCATATTGGGCAGGGGCAGACGGGCGTTACCCGGGCCAAACAGCTCGCCGTGCCCGCAGGCCAGCAGCGCGTCTTTGTCGTAGGAGGAGGGTCGGGTACTGGTCACACTACTATCCACGTTGACTATCCAGATCAGCAAAATCGGCGTGCATCATAGCAAAGCCTTGTCATCAGGCGGTCAATTCAGGCATTACCAATTGTGACAGCCCTGGCGGGGTAGTGATGTTGTCATTATGTGCCGGCCCAAGCCTTGCTGGCGCCGGTGACAGCTTGATGACCGGTGCGTCGCTCCCGGACTTGCAATGCGCAAGCGGCTTGACCATTCTAACTGCCCCGAAAACCCCCCGGAGAGTCCCTTGGTCGCAGAGCTGGGCCACTTCTGTCTCTGGTTGGCGTTAGCGCTGGCCGTTCTCCAGTCAATCCTGCCGGTATACGGATATGTATCGGACAAACCCTGGCTGCTGGCGGTGGCAAGGCCGGCCGCGTTGCTGCAGTGGCTGTTTCTGAGCATTGGCCTGCTGACGCTGGCATGGGCATTTTACAGCCACGATTTCACCATCAGCTATGTGGCAGGTCACTCCAACAGTCAGTTGCCACTCGGTTACCGGATATCGGCGATATGGGGTGGCCACGAGGGGTCGCTACTGTTGTGGGTATGGATCCTGTCATTGTGGGGACTGATGGTGTCGCTGCTGCGCGGCAAAGTGCCCACTGATGTCCATGCCCTGGTGTTAGCGGTGATGGGCATGGTCGGCATCGGTTTCCTGCTGTTCATGCTGCTGACGTCAAATCCGTTTGATCGTAATTTGCCCTGGTTTCCACTTGATGGCGCCGATCTGAACCCGTTGCTGCAGGATCCGGGGCTGATTATTCATCCGCCGATGCTGTACATGGGTTATGTCGGCTTTTCCGTCGCTTTTTCTTTTGCCATTGCCGGTCTGATTGCCGGTCGGCTGGATCCGGTCTGGGCGCGCTGGGCCAGACCCTGGACGACGGTGGCCTGGGCGTTTCTCTCCCTCGGTATTGCTCTCGGTTCCTGGTGGGCATATTACGAGCTGGGCTGGGGCGGCTGGTGGTTCTGGGATCCGGTCGAGAATGCCTCCCTGATGCCATGGCTGTGCGGCACTGCGCTGATTCATTCGCTGGCAGTGACCGAAAAGCGTGGTCTGTTTCGGGCCTGGACGGTGCTGCTGGCTCTGATGGCGTTTTCGCTGTGCCTGCTTGGTACTTTCCTGGTGCGCTCGGGCATTCTCACGTCGGTACATTCATTTGCCAATGATCCGGCCCGCGGTGCCTTTGTTCTGACTTTTCTTGCCATCGTTGTCGGTGGCTCACTGACACTGTTTGCCCTGCGCGCGCCTGTTCTGCGGCACCGCGCCGGGTTTGAGTGGTTGTCGAGAGACAGTTTCCTGCTAGGTAATAACCTGCTGTTGCTTACTGCAACCTTCGTGGTGTTGATGGGCACGCTATTCCCACTGATTGGCGAAGCACTGGACATCAAGATCTCTGTGCGTTCTCCCTATTTCAACGCGTTCTTTGTGCCGCTAACGCTGGTGCTGATGTTGTTGCTGGTGCCTGGCATGTTCAGTAACTGGAAACGACAGGATGGCAGGGTGCTGCTGAAGCGGCTGCTGTGGCTGACGCCGGTCAGCGTGGTAGCAGGGGCAGCGCTGGTGGCCTTCAGTGACGGCGAGATGCCGTTTGTTGGTGTACTTGCCGTGATCATGGTGGTTTATGTGATTCTCGCCCAGCTTGGCGATTGGATGCAGAAAGCGCTGGCGTTCCGTGTTGGCCTGTTGCGCGGTGCCGGCAGGTTAACGCGGGCTTATCACGGTATGCTGCTGGGGCATATCGGGTTGGCTGTCATTGTCGCCGGTGTTACCCAGGTCAGTTTTCGGGAAGTCGAGCGCGATCTGCGCATGGTCCCCGGGGATGTCATTGAGGTGGCCGGTTATCAGTTTGCATTTTCTGCGGTGGTCGAGCGGGCGGGCCCCAACTTCGACGCTATTCGGGCAATTGTCCCGGTGACGGAAAACGGCCGCGACATTGTTACCTTGACACCGGAGAAGCGTACTTACCGTGTCAGTGGCCAGGTGATGACGGAAGCTGCGCTGCATTCGAATTTTTTCCGTGATCTGTACGTGGCGTTGGGCGAACCGATAGATCAGGCAGAGCAGGCCTGGGCAGTGCGTATCTATTACAAGCCTGGTATCGGTTGGCTGTGGATAGGCTCACTGCTGCTTGGTATTGGTGGTTTCCTTGCTGCCTCGGATCGCCGCTATCGGTCAAAATCAACGGAGCAAGCTGATGCCATCGCGTAATGGCTGGTGGATGTTTCTGCCGCTGGTAGCCTTTATCGGACTGGCGGTGCTGCTAGCCACCCAGCTTGGTCGCAATACCGAAGAGTTGCCCACCGCGCTGGCCGGCAAACCGTTGCCGGCCATGCAGTTGCCTTCTTTGATGCGTGCCGGCAGCGAAGTCAGCAATGAGTTTTTCCTCGGTCACTGGACCTTATTGAATGTCTGGGCGACCTGGTGCCCGACCTGTTATGTCGAGCATCCGTATCTGCTGCAGCTGGCCGATCAGGGTGTTCGTATCGTCGGTCTGAATTACAAGGATGATGCCGGGAAGGCCCGTGAGTATCTGGCCAAGTATGGCAATCCGTTTGTCGAGGTGCCGGCGGATGAAAGTGGCCGTTATGGTATTGATCTCGGTGTCTATGGAGCCCCGGAAACCTTTGTGATCAACCCTGAAGGGCAAGTTGTGCTGCGTTACGTTGGCGAGCTGAATGATCGTTCCTGGCAGCAACGTTTCGCGCCGGTCTGGCGGAAGGAGGCAGAGTGATGAAGCGCCTGATCCTGATGTTGTTGTGCTGCTGTCCGCTGGCATTGCCGGCGGTGCAGGATATTTATCAGTTTGATTCCGTTATTGATGAGCAGCGCTTTCGCGAACTACTGGTGCAACTGCGCTGCCCGAAGTGCCAGAATCAAGCGATATCCGACTCCGATGCACCGATTGCCCAGGATATGCGTCAGCAGGTTGCCGAAATGATTCGTGCCGGCCGCAGTGACGAGGAGATTGTTGACTACTTCGTCCAGCGCTACGGCGATTTCGTCAGTTACCACCCGCCGCTGACGCCACAAACCATGATTCTCTGGCTGGCACCGCTGATGGCGATGGGCGGAGGTCTGTTGCTGGTCGTTTTCCAGATCCGTCGCGCCCGGCGGATTAGCCGCGGTGAGGATATTACCTGATGCTGTATGCCGGGATTGTTCTGCTGGCCGCTACTGCAGCGTTGTTGTTGTGGTGGATGTGGCGCCGGGAGGCCCTGCGTCAGGATGTTGTCCTGCGGGTGCCTTCCGTTGCCGTGACGCTCGCCGTCGCCGGGCTGGCGCTGCTGCTATATATATGGCGCGGCCAGCACCCGGATACCGGCCGCTGGCTGTCGGACTGGCAGGCTTACCAGGGTTTTGCCACCCAGGTTATAGCTGGCAAACCCGACCCGGAGCTGGCGGCCCGGATTCCCTTGCAATCCCTGGCCCGTGTGCTGCAGAGGCAACTGCATCTGACCCCGTCTGCGGAGGGCTGGTACGTCCTTTCCCTGATATACAGTGAGCTGGAGGCGCCTCAGGTGTCGGTGATGGCCGCCCGGCGTGCCGTGGAGATCAGTGACAACGCGCTGGAGCCGCGATTGCTTCTGGCGCGCAGCCTGATCGAGCAGGAGCAAGGCGGTCTTAATGACGAGGCGCAGCAGTTACTGGACAGCATCCTCGAGCAGTATCCGGGCCACGACGGTGCCTTGACCTTGCTGGCCTCGGCGGCGATGCAGAGTCAGGACTTCGCCCGTGCCTTGCCAGCCTGGCAGGCATTGCTGGCAAGGCACGGAGACGGTGAGGCGCGACCGCTGCTGGAAAAAATGGTTGAGGATGCCCGTAGCCAGCTTTCCGCCCAGCAGTATTACCAGAATCTGACCGTGGTGGTGGAGGCCGGTGACGGTATGGAGGCCGGTGGCAATCTGTTTGTCTTCCTGCGCCGTCCCGGTGATGTCGGGCAGCCACTGGCGGCGATAAGAGTACTGGCAGACCGGTTCCCGATGTCCGTGCAACTGACTCCGGCAAACTGGCTGCAGGCAATGCCGGCGCCGGGGACTGCGTTGGTTGCAGGCGCCCGCTACAGCGCGGCCGGCGGCGGCGGGGTCGAGCAGGCCGACGAGAACGCAGAGCTGGTGCCTGTAAGTGGCGCTGCCGGAGCCTTGTCCGCCCGGGTTCGGTTGTCACAGCGAGAGACACCGTCCCGGTAAGGCGAATGTCTTAGCGGGACCGCTGACCGCCTTGTCGGGCGGGCGGTGTCACGGTAGAGTGCCCCCCTTT
>JBFHPX010000177.1:0-5321 GCA_041592575.1 Alcanivoracaceae bacterium | reverse complement strand
GTCAGTGAACTTGCTGCGCGGATGGTCATCCTGAGCCGCTTTCAGTGCATCGCCATGGCAGTTCATGCAGGCATCCTGCAGAACATCCTGACCGCCGAATGCTGATGTGTGGCAGCTGGTGCAGGCCAACTCAATCTGGTGGTGTCCATGGGTGGTTTGCCCGAGCAGGAAAATTTCCTGATCATCGGATAGCAGCAGGCTATAGCCGAGCCAGCCACACAGTGCCAGTGTGACCAGTGCCCAGAGTATCCATAGCAAGGTGTTGCTCATACGCATCCGTTATTCCGGGTCAGTAGTAGTAGCTGGCGAGGACATGGAAGCCGAGCAATGCCGGCAGCGGCCAGAGCAGCAGAATATGTGCCATGCTCCAGCCGCTGCGCAGCCGCCGGCCCCAGCGCGGTGACAGGCGCTGCTCAATTGCCATGACCATGCCGGTCAGGGCGCCCAGCAAGGCAATTGCAATCATGTCGAGCATCAGCAGGCGGTTCAGATTGCTGCCACTGTCGAGACCGGTGTGAGCGATCAGCAGCGCTACCACTGCAATGCCGAGCACGACATGGACGACTCGCCATGTGTTGAACTGGCCGAGATTCAGGCGCGTGCGTTTGCGTAAGGAAATGAGCAGGCCAATGACCATCAGACCGACCGCGGTGAACCCGCTGATCTGCTTCAGCAACTGATCGGTCCACAGCTCACCTGGATGCAATCCGCCCTGCACCGAAACCGCTGCCGGGATCGGGGGTAGTAACCAGACCATCAGCGCCAGTAGCAGGCCGACAAGCGATGTCAGGAGTAGTGATCTGGCAATGTGAGTTGGGGTGCCAGAGGCATCTATATTGTTGCTGACCAGTTCTGCAAGCAGTGGCTTGCATGATCCGCATACCGAACCGGCACCGGTTTGTCTGGTCAGTGCTTCAGCATTGCAGGCGCCCTGGGAGATTGCCTGCCCCAGGGCGCCACGACTGACACTGCGGCAGTGGCAGACGGTGGCGCCGGCGGGCCAGTTGCGAACGCTGGCTTCGCTGCTGTTTGGCCAGAGTTGTCCGCTGCGGCGCAGTCGCCATTGTTGCCAGGGCCAGATCCAGCGCTGAACGGTAACCGCTTCGCGCAAACGACCGAGCTCGTTCCATTCACCAATGGCAACCGCGCCGACCAGACGATTGCCGCGCAGGATGATTTTTCGGTAGCTGCCATTTTCCCGGTTTTCGAACAGCACACTGCGATTAAAATGACGATCCTCCTCGTCACCGAGCTTGCCGATGCTGAAAGTCTGTTGGCCGACTACCTTGAGAGAGGTCGCGGCAATGGAGCCGCGGTAACAGGCTTCATTGCCAAGAATATGCTCGGCTGCAACATTGGCCTGTTCCAGTCCCGGCGCCACCAGCCCATGCACCAGACCACGATGTTCCGCGCACTCGCCGATCGCATAGATGTTGTTCAGCGAAGTGCGCATTGAATCATCGACACGGATTCCCTGACCGCAGCGAATTCCGGCATCCGTCGCAAGGCCGATGTTGGGACGGATTCCGGTAGCAATGATCAGGGTGTCGCAATCAAGAACACGACCACCACCGAGCTGTATCTGGCGAATATTATGTTCACCAATGGCGGCCCGTACGCTGCTATTAAGCAGTACTTCAATGCCAAGTTTCTCAACGTGCGTCTGCAGTAGCTTGCTGGCGCCATCATCGAGCTGCCGGTTGAGCAGCCGTGGGCTGCGATGAATCAGTGTCACCCGGGTATGGCCACGTTGCATGGCTCTTGCCGCTTCAAGGCCGAGCAGTCCACCACCCAGTACCACGGTATGGCGGCTGCGCGTCTGTCTTGCCAGCAATCGTTCAGCATCGCCCAGGTCACGTAGCTTGAAGATGCCGTCCAGACCCAGACCGGTGATGTCCGGCATCGCTGCGGAGGAGCCGGTTGCCAGAATCAGTTTGCTGTAGCCTTGCCACTGGCTGCGACTGTCCAGTATTCGCTGGTTCTCGGGATCTATCCGTATCACTGCGCAGTTGAGCAAGGATACGACTCGAGCGAGCCGGGTCGTGATCAGCGGATTGGCAATCTGCTCCAGTCTGGTTTCGCCGGCCAGCAGTGACGACAACCTGACCCGATCATAGGGCTGCCAGGGCTCGCTGTCGTAGAGGACAATTTCGCGGGTAGGGTCGCGGCTTAGAATGCGACGAACAAAATGCATGCCCACCGGGCCGCCGCCAACCACCACAAGCGGTTCGGTTTTGCGTTCTGCAAAGGAGCAAGGACGCAAAACCGCATCCTTCGATTGCCAGTTATGTTCCGTTGACGCAGGCGTAGCAGGCACAGGCTTCTCCAGGGATATGCAACCACAACCAGTACCTCGTGCCGATGGCGGTTCACCCCGGCGAGTCTGGTTCGTAACATTTCCTCGGAGCGCCATTGCCCCAGATGCCGACGCCATTGCCGGCAAACTACCGCGATCCTGGCTGCCATGGTGCGGCAGACAAACGCGGCTTTCAGATCGGTTTAAAGCAAAAGCTGTGCCATGGCGAAATCAAATCGTCGGAGCAGCCTGGCGTGATGCTGCTTCCAGATGGTGCGCGTCAAGTCATTGCCGGTGCGGATATATTTTATCCTGCACCAGAAAGGAAACTGATGTGCGCCTGAATAACGCAGCCCGTTGCAGGGTGCCATGCACTTGTACTGCGCATCGCTTGCGCCAATGAAGATCAGGTTTCGGGCGTTTCGGCCTGGTTTGCTAACGGGGTAGACGGTGCAGGGGAGTTGTCGAGTGATAGTTGATTGAAGGATACGTTAAGACCGAGCTGGCGATACCGTTGCAACAGGTCGGCCTGTAAATAGAACTCCGGATCATCCATAAAATAGTACTGAGAAACGCCGATGCCACAGCGGTAACGCTGTCGCAACACCGGCAAGCCGGGCCCGAGTCGCTCCAGCCGCAGCAGCAGCTTTTCAAAATGATCGCTATGGCTGGCGTGATGGTCCAGGCCGCTACTGATGATCCAGCGATTCTCGGTGCGGGTAGCTTCCGGCAGAGCCTCGGAGTAGCACTCTCCTTTGCGCCAGATATCGTCCGGCTCGGTTCCGGCCAGCAGGGTCAGGGTCAGCGGGTCGTCGTCAAAGCCGAAAACGGCGAAGTAGACGTGGTGTTCGGCCATGCTCCAGTGTTCTCCGATCAGGTGCCTGATTAACGCAGGATACCGGAACGCCACATGGTATACTGCGCGGCGTTTTTATCCTGCCGCCTCCGGAGCCCTGTGACTGACCTGCCGCTGCTGCAAGCCGAGGACCTGACCTGTGAGCGAGACGACCGTGTCCTGTTTGCCGGTCTGTCGTTTGTCGCCGGCGCTGGTGAAATCTGGCAGGTTGCCGGTCCGAACGGTGCCGGCAAGACCACCCTGATGCGGATCATATCCGGCCTGCATGGTCACTATGAGGGCCTTCTGCACTGGCCGGCGGCAACATCGGCCGGTCAGGATCCGCGTCAGCGGATGCTGAGCCTCGGCCATCGTCCCGGGCTGCGCGTCGAGTTGACGGTGCTGGAGAACCTTCGCTGGTGGCTGGCCCTGCACCAGCAGCCGCTGGCCCGGGATCAGGCCGGGCAAGTGCTCGCCCGTGTCGGTCTGGCGGGTTACGAGACTGTACCGGTGGCGCAGTTGTCAGCCGGTCAGACCCGCCGGGTGGCGTTGTCACTGTTGTGGCTGCTGGACAAGTCGGTCTGGCTGCTGGATGAGCCGTTTACCGCGCTGGACGCTGAGGGCGTCGCCTTGATCGAGTCGCGCCTGCGGGAGTTGGCCGATACCGGTGCGCTGGTGCTGTACAGTTCCCATCATCGTCTCAATGGCGAGGCCCGTCAGATCAGTCTCGGGCGTGGTGCAGGAGAGGTGCAATGAGCTTTTCTGCGACCCTCAGCCGCGAGTTGCTGCTGGCCTGGCGGCGGCCCGCCGAGATTATCAATCCGTTGTTTTTCTTCGTCATGGTGGTGGCGCTGTTTCCACTGGGTGTCTCTCCGCGTGCGGATCTGCTGGCGACATTGGCTCCGGGGGTGGTCTGGGTGGCCGCGCTGCTGGCGGTATTGCTGTCAGTCGATGGTCTGTTCCGCGCCGACCATGAATGCGGCGCGCTGGAGCAGCTGCTGACTGCGCCGCAGAGTCTTTATATTCCGGTGCTGGCAAAACTGGTCGCACACTGGATGCTGACCGGCTTGCCGCTGGTGCTGATGGCGCCATTGCTTGGTTATATGTTGCACTTGCCGGAGCCGGCCATTGCGGTGCTGTTTGTCGCCGTGTTGCTGGGTACGCCGACCCTGATTGCACTGGGTGCCATCGGTGCCGCCTTGACGGTATCTCTGCGCAGTGGCGGTATCCTGCTGTCGTTGCTGGTACTGCCTCTGTATGTGCCGGTGCTGGTGTTCGGTGCCGGCGTGGTCACCTATGCAGCAAATGGTCTGCCGGTGTCCGGGGTGCTGGCGTTGCTGGCGGCCATGATGCTGGCATCATCTGTATTGGCGCCTGCCGCAGTGGCGGCTGGCCTGCGAATCAGCTCGGGGAACTGATCATGATCTGGAGCACACTGACCCGCTGGTATCATCAGCTTGGTTCGCCACGCTATTTTTATCGCTTCAGCGACCTGCTGTTGCCGTGGTTATGGCCGCTGGCGTTGCTGGTTACGGCAACCGGCCTGATCTGGGGGCTGGCGTTTGCCCCGGAGGACTATCAGCAGGGCAACAGCTACCGGATTATTTTTATCCACGTGCCCGCGGCCAGCGGTGCCCTGTTGGGCTATGTGGCGATGGGCGTTGCCGGGTTGGTGAATCTGGTCTGGCGGATGAAAATGGCTGAGGTAATGATCAAGGCAATCGCACCGTTTGGCGCGGTGCTCGCTGCCATTGCCCTGATTACCGGGGCGATCTGGGGCAAGCCGACCTGGGGAACCTACTGGGAGTGGGATGCCCGGCTGACTTCCATGCTGATCCTGTTTTTCCTTTATCTGGGGGTGATGGCGTTGATCAATGCCATTCCCGATCCGCGTCAGGCCGGCCGCGCCGCCGGACTGTTGTCGCTGGTCGGGGTCATTAATGTGGTGATCGTCAAATACTCGGTTGAATGGTGGCACAGCCTGCATCAGGGCAGCACGCTCAAGCTGGTGGGCAAAAGCAGCATGCCGCCGGAAATGCTGACACCGCTGCTGATCAGCATGTTTGGTATCTATCTGCTGTTTGCTGTGTCGGTGTTATGGCGGGCCCGCGCCGAGCTGCTGTGGCGCGAGCGCAAGAATGCCTGGGTCAAGGAGTTGCACTGATGTATTTCGAGTCGTTTTCGGCTTTT
>JBFHPX010000176.1:0-5331 GCA_041592575.1 Alcanivoracaceae bacterium | reverse complement strand
GCCTGCCTGATTGATAACCGGCGCCACTAGGGCGCCGGTTTTTCCGTTCAGAGTATGTTTGCGATCCGTTCCAGATCAACGGTAATGTTGAAGCTCCGCGTTACCAATCCTACAGCGGCTTTGCCTTTAAGGTTTGCCTGCACAGTTGTGCCTTCCTCGCCGATACCGTCTCCCTCTACCGTGATAGTCAGCGATTCAATTTCTACATCTTGAGCTGACTCTTCTTCAAGCAGCGCATCGATCAGGTTGCGAAGTCCATCAGCAGTGACCGTGATTTCTGTAACCCGTGAATCCTCGTAGGGCTGCCCTGCAAAGGTACCGCTGGCGGTGGACGACCAGGTGGTGCCGGGGATGATCACAAGGCTGCCAAGACCATTGAGGATATGGAAATCTTCAGCGGCTGCTATCGGAGTGAAAGTATCAGGGTTGAAGCTGTCGAGAATGGCATCAAAGCCAGTGCCGTCAGCATCAAAGGCGGAGTTGAAGAAGTTGAAGGTGGTGTCAAGCGTAGAAGCCGTTGCGCGGAAATTATAGGCAAAGGCTGCGTTGCAGTATCCGGTCTTGCCAGTGGTCTCCCATAGCGCATAGGCGGTGTCCACCGCTGCGGTTTGATCCATCACGTACTCTGTCACCGGGTGAACATTGACGCTGTCAAACTCGCCATAAACAATGTTGCACAGTACCGAGTGGTAAACGTCCTCGTTGTTGGTGGCGCGGACAATGATGGGGGCAGTCAGGTCCTCGAAGTCGTCTTCTTCGCTATCCAGAATCAGAGAAAAGTATCCGCTGCCGTCGCTATAAACACGGAACTGTTGACCATTGGCATCCTTGATATCAATTGTTGCGCCAACCATCGGTGCGCCGACTGCCGCCCTGCCCTGAATCAGGGTCCGGCTGGTGCTCTCGTCGGAGTCTGTCAGATCAGATAGCTTGCAACCAGCCAGGCCGATAACGGAAACCGAAAGGGCGGCGACAACAGCATAGTACTTTGAAGATTTCATTAACTTCTCCGGTTGATTCCCTGATGTCAGATTTTGAAGCCGAGTTGTAATGCTGCTGCATAAGTATCACCTTCGCCAACGCCCCCACTGAGGTCAATGTTGAAACGGTCCCACGGGGTAATGCCAATGCCGGCAGTCAGGAGATCTGAAACATTGCTTTTGATATCGGTACGGTAGCCAGCGCGCAGGTGAAAATGTCGTCCGGCAGAGAGCTCTACCCCGACTCTGGCAAACTGGGTGTCCAGCAGCAGGTCGTAACCGTTGCGCTGGGTCAGGTCAAGGTTGGCCTCCAGCTTGAATAGATTGCCATTGTAGCCGGCGGCGGCAGTGAGCACCGGTGCCATGTCGTATTCGGTGTTATTCGGGCCGCTATAGCTTTGCGGGATCAGGTTTTCAATAGTGCCGGCAACAATGACTCTGCCAGCCTCACCCAGATGAGTGCTCAGGCCCAGGTCGATGTTCACGCCGCTGTGGGACTCAAGGTTATCAGAGTCAGTGATGTCATCAGCATCGAAGTTGGCGACATTGGCACTGTAGGCAATAAGTTCGATGGTCTGGATCTTCAGGGTCGCGCCGCCATCAATCTGCAGTCCGGCAAGATTGAAGCCCTTGCCCAGCATAAGGCCGTAGTCGGCAATCCAAAGCAGGGACGCATCGACGGTGGAGTTCAGGTCATCTCCACTGGCCAGATCGTTTTCAATTGCCTGAAGAACGGCGAAGTCTGAGGATTCATACGAAAATGAGGTGCCAACGGACGCTTTCCCCTTGCCAACAAAGGCCATCGGTAATGCGTTGTTGGGAATCGCCACCATCAGAGCACCGCCAGCATCAATCTGTACCAGCTTGCCATCAAGCTCCTGAAGGCTGTCGTTTACATCGCTTGCTGTCGCGCTGCCATTATTCTCCAGACTCTCGATTTCATCCTGCGCATCTTCGGCGGACTCGATAAAGCCATCCTTGTCTGAGGCAATGACACCGGCGTTCAAGCCAAAACTGAATTCATCATTGTCGTCAAAGCGGTTGATCATGGCCGGGTTATACAGGGCCTGATTGTATTCGCCCATGGTCATCCCGGTGCCGCCTCGGGCCATGGCCCGGGCATCGTAGACATCAGCATGGCTGAAGGGGCTGATAACGGCGCCGGTGATGGCGCTGGCAAGCAGGGCTTTACGCATGATGGCTTCCTTGGAGTTGTGCGACCGTCCGGGCCAGATGGCAGGGACAGCTGGCCGATGCGCGGACTCTAGCACGGCTGGCGGGCGCTGAGCACTGCGCCGATATGGGGCTGGCCGGGCCATTCATGCGTGTGGCAATTGGCCTGCTCGCGCCGGTCGGTTAGGGTGTCTGCTTTGCCGCGTTGATTGAGGACACCATGGACTATCAGGACATCCGTTATCAGGTCAGCAACCATATCCTGACCATTACCCTGCACCGCCCGGAGCGTATGAATGCCTGGACCCTGCGCATGCGTGATGAAATGCTGCATGCGCTGGAGCGCGCCAATGTCGATGACGATATTCGTGTCATCGTGGTCACCGGTGAGGGCAAGGCATTCTGTGCCGGCATGGAACTGGTGCGCCCTGAAGGCAACATCTTTGGTTATGACGCCCCACAGGGTGACGAGCTCAACATGGAGCAGATCCGCGACTCTGGCGGTGAGTTATCACTGGCCCTGTACAACTGCAAGAAGCCGGTGATCGCCGCGATTAACGGTGCGGCGGTGGGCATTGGCGTGACCATGACACTGCCGATGGATTTCCGCATTGCTGCCGAGGGCGCCAAGCTGGGCTTCGTGTTCAGTCAGCGTGGCATTGTCCCGGAAGCCTGCTCAAGCTGGTTCCTGCCGCGGCTGGTTGGCATGCAACAGGCGCTGGAATGGGTGCTGTCGGGGGAGATTTTCACTGCGGAGGAAGGCAAGGCGGGCGGCCTGATACGCAGCGTGCATCCGCGCGGCACGGTGCTGCAGGCGGCCTATGCGCTGGCCGAAAAGCTGATGCAGAAAACCTCGCCAACCTCCATTGCATTGGCGCGGCAGATGCTCTGGCGCAACCCGACCTTTGACCATCCGATGTATGCCCACCAGATCGATTCGCGGCTGATGTATATCACCAGCGAAAGGATGGATGGCCGGGATGGTTTCAAGGCATTCCTGGAAAAGCGTGATCCGGTATTCACCGCCAGGGTCTCCACAGATCTGCCGCCCACCCCGTTCTGGCAGGACCCGCCGTTGGCCTGATCGCTCTGTCCCTGCCTTCCGGAAAACCCGGAGGCAGGGACGGCGCTTTCGTACAAGGCAGGGGATGCCGCAGCCGCTAGGCTGTTGTTATTGATGACAACAACAGGGAGCCCATGCATGCGTAATCTGGACCAGTTTCTCAGTGCCTACGGTGAAAGCCACCGCCATCCGGTGAATCAGTGGGTGCATTTCATTTGTGTGCCGGTGATCTTCTTTTCCACACTGGGGCTGTTGTGGCTGCTGCCGGTGGGGCGTTGGCTTGGGCTGTCGGAATGGATCAATGGCGCCACGGTGCTGGCGGCTGTCGGTTTTGCCTTCTATGCGCGCCTGAAGCTGTGGGTGCTGCTGCTGATGGTGCTCTGGTTTGCACTGTCGCTGGCCGGCATTCTGGCCATTCAGGGCGCCGGGCTGTCGCTGCTGTGGATTTCTGCCGCGCTCTGGGCGGCAGCATGGCTGGCGCAGATCTGGGGCCACAAGGTCGAAGGCAAGAAGCCGTCATTCATCGATGATCTGGTGTTCCTGCTGGTGGGCCCGGTGTTTGTCTCGGTGGAGATCGGTGCGAAGATGGGCATTCGCAGCCGCTATGCGCTTCACCCGTGAGGATGCCCCCTGCAAGGAAGACTGTTTCTCTGGCATGACGGCTGGCTGCTATTGGCCGGTCCGATCCATAATCGCCGCCACCGGCATGTGGCGGCGGCATTGTTGTTTGGTCTTGACCAGCCACTGAGCGCGGAGGTGGAGGGGCAGCGCCTCCAGGCCAGAGCCTTGATCGTTGCTCCGGATGCCGAACAATCACTGCAATCCGACGGCGACACCCTCGTTGTTCATCTGGACCCAGATAGCCCCCTATGGCATGCCCTGGCGCCGCGCCTGCAGCAGGGCCATGCCCGGCTGGATTGGGCTGGCCAGCAGGCGCAGCAGATTCGCCAGCTGGCAGACTGCGATGACGCCAACATGGTGCGTGATCGGCTGGCCGCCATGGTGACGGGCGATATCGAGACCTTGCAAATCGATCCGCGGGTGCGGGCGTTGGCGGCACGATTACGGGCGGAGCTGCCGGAGCGTCTCGACCTGAATGCGGTCGCTGCGGGCCTGGGCCTGTCGGCGGCGCGTTTAAGCCGGCTGTTCCGGGAAGCTCTGGGCGTCACGCCGAAACGCTTTCTGTTGCATCTGAAAGTACAGCGGGCGTTGCATCAGTGGCAGCCGGGAATGACAGCGACCGAGCTGGCGCAGGCTGCGGGCTTCTATGACCAGCCTCATCTCATCCGGACTACCCGGGAAATGTTTGACGTGCTGCCATCCGCATTCCTCGGCAATCCCGACTTCCGCATCATCCGCGCGCGTCAGTAGTGGTATAGTGCCGCTCCCGGCAAAAATAACCAGACCACAGGGAGCGCAATCATGAAACCTGAAACCATAGCGATTCACGGCGGCTTTGCCGGCGATCCGGAAACCCACGCGGTGGCGGTGCCGGTCTATCAGACCACCAGCTACTACTTCGACAATACTCAGCACGGCGCCGATCTGTTTGACCTGAAGGTGCCGGGCAATATCTACTCGCGCATCATGAACCCGACCAATGCGGTGCTTGAGCAGCGTGTTGCCGAGCTTGAAGGGGGCATTGGCGCGCTGGCGATGGCTTCCGGCATGGCCGCTATTACCGCCACCATTCAGACCATTGCCCGGGTCGGCGACAATATTGTTTCTGTCAGCCAGCTTTATGGTGGTACCTACAACTTTTTTGCCCATACCCTGCCACAGCAGGGCATCGAAGCGCGCATGGCATCAGGGGAAGACCCGGCCGCGATCGAGGCATTGATTGACGGCAATACCAAGGGAATATTCTGTGAGTCCATTGGTAATCCGGCCGGCAATATTGTCGACCTGAAGAAGCTGGCGGATGTCGCACACAAACACGGCATTCCGCTGATTGTTGATAATACGGTGGCTACGCCGGTGCTGTGCCGGCCGTTCGACTTCGGCGCCGACATCGTGGTGCATTCCCTGACCAAATACATGGGCGGCCATGGCACCACCATTGCTGGCATCATCGTCGATTCCGGAAAATTCCCATGGAAGGATAATCCGAAGTTT
>JBFHPX010000175.1:0-5372 GCA_041592575.1 Alcanivoracaceae bacterium | reverse complement strand
CGGCCGGCCAGCCGTGGCAGGTTCTGCTCGCCCGTCTTGAGTTTGCCGACGCCGGTGTGACGGTAATCGACGAGACGCTTGCCGAGCCGGCGACGCTGGTGGTGACGCCCATCAACCTTGTACTTGAGCAGGTCGCGTTCAATCGCGACGAGGTGTTCTCGTTAACCGGCGATATTACGGTTTCTGAGTCTGGTCGGGTGCAACTCAGTGGCGAAGGAACCATTGACCCACTGGCTGTGACGTTGCGCAGTGAGGTAAGCACATTGCCGTTGGCAGCCCTGCAGGGTTGGATACAGGACAGTCTGGCGGTCACGCTGTCCACCGGCGAGCTGGCGGCAGATCTGACCATTGAGCATGGTACTGTCGAGCGTGTTGACGAGGGGTCTGACGACAATGCGGCGGAGTCAGCCGATACCCGCGTCAGCGGTCAGGTGATTGTCACCGGGCTGGACCTGCAGGAATCGAATGGTAACCCGTTGCTTGCTTTTGGCAGCTTGTCGCTGGATGGCGTCGTCCTGTCGCTGCATGAGTCCCGGCTCAACATCGATGTCGTGACACTGGCCGATTTTCAGGCCCGGTCATTGATTGATGATGGCGGAAATGATCTGTCCGCGCGCATCTCTGTGACGACATCTGAACAGGCTGGCCCATCGGACGAGGGGGCGGAAGACAGCCAGCCATGGCGTCTGGATATTGGCAGCTTGCGGCTGCGTAATGGTGAGCTGGTGCATATTGACCGGTCATTGTCACCGACGTTTCGGGTCGGACTGTATCGCCTGGACGGCGAAGTCCGCGGCTTGAGTTCCGACCCGGGCCGCGGGGCGGATGTAAACCTGAGTGCGCGTCTTGATCAGAACAGTCCGCTGGCCGTGCGCGGCAAGATTGCACCGCTGGCGGAGCCGCCGCAGATGAATATCACCGTTGCCCTGAGCGACTATGACATGACGAACATAGCGCCGTTTACCGGACGATATCTCGGCTATGCGGTGGAGAGCGGCAAGTTGTCGGTGGACAGTCGCATCGCGATCGATGGCTCCATGCTGGATAGCGAAAGCCGCATCCGCGCGAGCAATTTTTTTCTCGGCGATAGTGTGTCCAGTGATCAGGCGTCGAAAGCGCCGATCAAGCTCGGTCTTGCGGTATTGAGAGATCGCGGCGGCATGATCGATTTACCGGTCAAGGCAAAAGGCGATCTGAACGATCCGTCTGTTAGTGTCAGCGGCGTCATTCTGCGCGCCGTCACTAATACCATGATCAAGGCGGCCACGTCTCCTTTCTCGGTACTTGCCTCGTTGGCCGGCGGTAAGGAGCTTGATCATATTGAGTTCGTGCCCGGGGATGACGTGCCAACAGATGCCGGGCGTGCGCAGATGGCAACACTGGCGCAGCTGCTTGGTGAGCGCCCGTCATTGCTGATGAATCTGTCCGGTTCTGCGCTGCAAGCGGATCGCCTGCCGCTGGCGAAATCACTGCTTGGTCGGAAGTTGATGGCGGAGCAATGGAACGGACTGGAGTTTGCACTGCGTGATGATGATTTCCGCCGGGCAGTGCAGAGTCGCTATCGCGAGGTGAGCGGAGAGCGGGCCGAGCTGCTGCTTGGTGATGCGGTTATTGAGGATCGCGAACAGTACGACCGGATCGTCGCTGAGCGCGCCTTTATCGCATTAGCTCAGCGCGATGCGGAAGCGCTGGACAGCGAACGCCTTGGCGAGCTGGCGGCAGCCAGAGCCAAGCGCAGCAAGACGATTCTGGTGGACGATTTCGGTCTGGATGGTGAGCGTCTGTCTATTGTCAGCGCCACGCTCGGCAGCGAGGCTGCGCTGAGCGGCGTCCTCCTCAACCTCGGGGCGCGTTGATGGCAGTGGTCTGGCGTGCCGAGCGGGATGATGTGCAGTACGAGGTGCGCAGTCATGGCAAAACCCTCAGGTTGTATGCCAACGGCGTGCAGCATTCCGAATTCCATCCTGACCGGTTGTTTACCGGCAGTGTCTGGGATCTGCTCTGGTTGCCGGTTTTTTTTCGTGAGCCGGGGAAAATTCGCCGGGTGCTGATTCTCGGTCTCGGCGGCGGCAGTGTGGTGGCGCCGCTTTTGCGCTTCTGTGCCCCGGAAAAAATCATTGCGGTGGATCTGGACCCGCTTCATGTCCAGGTGGCGAAGCAGTTTTTCGGCATTGAAGCCGCAGGGGTGGAATGCCATTGCATGAATGCCACAACTTTTGTCGACCATTATCAGGGTGAGGCGTTTGATCTGGTGATTGAGGATCTTTTTGCCCCCCATGACACCACCGTGACCCGGGCCCTGACAGCGGATGCCGATTGGTGCCGGGCGTTGGCACGGCTGGTAACGCCGGAAGGTTATCTGGTGATGAACTTCGGCGACTGGAGCGAGTATCGCGACAGCTGGGCCAGCGAGGATGCTGCCCGGCGTGGTTGGGCCGAACGGTTCCGGCTGTCCACCGAGGACTGTCACAATGCGGTGATCGTGTCTTCACGCCGGACGGTAGACAGCGCGTTGCTGCGTCGGCACCTTTACGAGCATCCGGACACTGCCGGCGGCTTGCAGCGCGGTGAGCTGGCCTATCAGATTCGCCGCCTTGCCTGAGGTGGCAAGTTCGTGCCGCCGTGGTATCTTGCGCCGATCAACTTTCAGGGAGAGAGATCATGAAAATCCGTTCCTCAATCATGCTGCTGGCCGGGTTGCTGACGGCGATGCCGACACTGGCTGATGTTACGGCGGTATATCAGCTTGATCGCAAGAACCAGATGACGGTTAGCGTCCGTGACCAGAACCATGTTCGTATGGATATGGCCAAGGACATGTTCCTGCTGCTCAAGGGTGACAAGACCTACAGCGTGCGCAAGGAGGGTGGCAGCTGGGTGGCTACGGATCTCGACGAGATCAAGAAGATGACCGCAGGCTTTGGTGGCATGCCGATGGGCGATGACGAAGACGAGGGCCTGCAGGGCAGTGTGCGCGACACTGGCCGTACCGAAACCGTCGCCGGTTACAAGGGTAAGGTGTATGAAGTCATTGATGAGGAAGGTGAGCGCTCCGAGATCGTGCTGACCGACCACAAGGACCTCACCATGGTTACCCGGGGGATGAGCCGGTTGGGAGCCCAGAGTGCCAAGAACATGGGTTTCTTCGGGGCCAACGACATGGAGGATAACGCTCAGATCGTTGGAGGCCATACCGGTCTGTTGCGCCAGGACAAGGACATGACGCTGGTGTCAGTGGACAAGTCCAGCAAGGGCAGCGGTTACTTCGAGCTGCCGCCGGGCACGGTGATGGAAAAAATGCCGGGCATGGGCGGCGCCGGTGGTCAGGGCGGGATGGGTATGCCGCCGGGCATGAACATGGACGACATGAAGAAACAGATGGAAGAGGCGATGAAACAGATGGAGAAGATGCAGCAGCGCTGAGAGGAGATGGCCTTCGCAGGAGCAGTCGATCGCCGCTCCTGCCGAGACTTCAGCCCCTGCGAATAACGAAGCCGGTCAGGACTTGTTCTGACCGGCTTCGTCGTTTTCGTCACTCGGATGGTCGGCGTTGTCGATCGCAATAAAAACGAAGAAGCCCACTGCTACCAGTGCGGTGCCTGCCACGGCAGCAATGCCGGCAATGACGATCGGACCGGTGTACATGACTATGCTCCTCTGAGACTGTCAGAGTGACACGGGCCAGCGGCGCTACCGTTGACCCGTGTCAAGGAAAACGTCAGTCAGTTTTCCAGCCGGTGAACATTTTCTTCAGCAGGAACGGGGTCAGCGCCATCGAGGCGGAGAACCACTGGCCGGCACTTTTCGGGAAGGCAAAGCGCAGGGCATTGAGCAGGCCGCGCCAGGTTTCCTCGTTGAACGGGTACCACCAGAGATTGCGTTTGGTGCCCAGCATGTCCCAGTTCACCACCTTGGCATGGGTCATCTCTTCCAGACCTTCCGGGCCGTGGGTGCGACCCAGACCGGATTCTTTCCAGCCACCCCAGGGGGTTTCTGACAGGCCATGGGTATAGAGGTGATCATTGATGGTGGTGACACCGGTTTCCAGCCGGGCGGCGATGGCCTGACCGCGCTTGTTGTCGCGGGTCCAGACCGATGAGGTCAGTGCCAGGTTGGAATCATTGGCGCGGCGGATCGCTTCCTCCTGATCCTTCACTTTGGCGACGGCGACAATCGGACCGAAGGTTTCATCTTTCATGGTCAGCATCTCGTCGCTGACATCGATGAGCATGGTGGCCGGATGGAACAGGCCATCCTGAGGGCCGACCGGCTGCGACTGGGCGGCAATGGTGGCACCTTTCTGCAACGCATCTTCCAGATGTTGTTTGACGGTGCGTAGCTGGCCTTCAGTGGTGATCGAACCGATATCGACGTCGAAGTTTTCGCAGCCGACGCCGTGGCGCAGGGCGCGGGTCTTGCTGGCCAGCATGCGCACGAACTCGTCGTAGACTTTTTCCACCACGTAGATGCGCTCGACACCGCCGCAGGACTGGCCGGCATTCTGGTAACCGCCCCAGGCAGCGCCATTGGCGGCGCGTTCGAGGTCGGCATCTTCGAGCACGATCATGGCATCGTTGCCGCCCAGTTCCAGCGACAGCGGGGTTAATGTTTCTGCCGCCTGGGCCATCAGCACCTTGCCGGCATTGACCGAGCCGGTGAAGAACAGCTTGTCGACCTTGTTCTCGAACAGCGCCGTGGCCACGGCAGCGCCTGAGCCGACCACATGGTTGAACAGCCCTTCCGGCAGATCGCCGGCGGCAACGATTTCTTCAATGGCGCGGCCGACCGCTGGTGTCGCGGCAGCGACTTTCAGCATTACCGCATTGCCGGCCATCAGCGCCATAACGATTTCACCGAACGGAATTGATAGCGGGTAATTCCAGGGGCTGATAATGCCGACCACGCCGAGTGGCAAGCGCAGCATGCGGGTGCGTTTGTTGAAAAACAGCAGGTGACCACCGCCACGAATTTTCGGCTTCAGTACCTTGCCGGCATTCTTGCCATACCAGTTACAGGCCAGCGCGCAGGGCAGTACTTCGGTGGCCAGCGCATCGGTCAGGGTCTTGCCGTTGCTCTGGCTGACGGTTTTCGACAGCGCTTCGGCGTTGTCGACGATATAGCGGCGCATCTTGAAGACGTGCTCGGCGCGCTCGGGGAAGGATTTCATCGCCCAGACTTTCTGTGCAGCGCGGGCTTTTTCGAACATGGCCGGCAGTTGGCTCAGGTCAGTTTCGGCCAGCTCGAAAAACGGCTGGCCGGTGGCCGGATTGATGTCGGCGACGGTACGGGCCGGGGCATTCATGGGCGCTTCCTCTCGGGTGATTCGGGGCAGGGGCAAATGGGAACACAGATGTGCGCTGGCTGCCAGTGTT
>JBFHPX010000174.1:0-5417 GCA_041592575.1 Alcanivoracaceae bacterium | reverse complement strand
TATTGTCAGTGTGGCTGGGTTTCACGCAGGAAAATGGGGCGGCGTCGAAGGCCTGCTTTTGAAGCTGGCCGGCCTTGGAAAGTGGGCCAAGGTGCTGTTTGCCGCCAACATTATGGTCTCGAAATCAAGTTCTTTTGTGCGTCGTATATTTATTTCACTTCTGGCGCATGACAGCCGGGCATTCCGGGCAAGCCCGTCAGGTAAGCGCTTGCTTGAGAATATTGAAAAGGATGTGTTATCGCATGATCCGTCGGCACTTTTTGTATTGCTCAATGGAATAGCCTCTATACGGATTGCTGATAAATTGCCAGAAATAAACACACCTTGTCATGTTTTCTACGGCACCCATGACCCGGTAGTGTTCGCAGACCAGTCGCGAGTGCTGCTAAGTGAGGTTCCCCGCGCACAATCAGTGGCGTTCGAAAAGGTCGGGCACATGCCGTTCATCGAGGATTCGGAAGCCTATTTCAGCGCGTTGGAGATGGCGCTGAAGGATATCTCGGGTGACGGCCATACTAACCAAAAAACGGAAGCAGGTAATTGATCATGACTTATCCTCAGTACAGCAAAGACCTTCAGAATATCCATGAATCGGAAGTTTACGGCAGGGCAGTGTTTGATATGGCCGCCAAACTCACCATGAATGAAGGTCGAAAGCAAAAATGGCTGGCGCTAAGGGCTCTGGAAGAAAAAACGCTGAATCGTTATCTTGACTACATGCGTGAGTCTGGACAGGCAGTGGTAGAGCCCAGGGGCTGGGCCTTGAAAGGGCGCGTTGAAGGTCTGGCGCTTGGGCTGATGCCGTGGTGGTTGGCCATGAGGCTGGTGCGCGATGCTACCAAGCCTTTCCAGGAAAAGTTCCTGCGTCTGAAGGATCATGCCAGTGACGCAGATAAGAACTTCTTTTCCTATGTCTATGCTCATGAAAAGGCGATAGAGGCGTTTGCAAAGAGGGAGCTGTCGAAGGACAAGGATAGCCTGAAGGCTGTAAACGAGCTGCTGAGCCGGTAGTATTACCCGACTTCTGCGCCGGGGGCATTGTGCGCCTGCTTGTGACGGCCGACGGACAACAACTGCCGTAGTTGACGTTCAGGCATAACAATAACCTGACTGATTGTGAGTGCCCATGCTACAAACCTTCCGCCTGTTCAGCCTGATCGAAGGCATTTCCCTGATTGTCCTGCTGTTCATTGCCATGCCGGCCAAGTACCAGTTCGGCCATGACTTCGTTTGGCCGGTGGGTATGACCCATGGCGTGCTGTGGCTCGGGTTTGTGGTGATGTCGCTGATGGTTAGCCACTTGCAGCGCTGGTCAGTGCTGATCTGGTTGCTGGCGTTGCTGTGTTCAGTGATTCCGTTCGGTTTTGTCCTGCTGGATTCCCGGCTGAAGCGGGAAATGATTCAGGTACGCAAGGCGGGGTGATCTCCATTCGAGCGGAGAAAGGCTCCGGGAGCTAAGCCCGGGGCTGCTGGTCTGCTGGGTTGGCGCCAGGTTCATCTGAAAATGAGCCGCCAAGGGCGGCTCATTTTTCTGTCATAGACTGTTTCAGAATGCCGCTTCCGCCATCAGCCAGATTTTCTGTGCATCGGTGCCGACATCGCCTGCGGAATAGTCCGCATACTTCAGTGTCAGCGTGTAGTTCTCACCGAGCTTCTTGCTGGCCTGCAGATCCAGTTCCTCGCCCTGATCGATGTCGCCGGCATCACTTTCGTACTCGTGATACACCGCCAGCAGGTTTACGCCTTTTACCGCGCCGCCCAGACTGACATAGGTGTCGACGATGCCGGTTCCCGGCGTCGCCAGAAACTTGTCTGCCCAGCCCTGAAAGGCATGACCGGTTGCCAGCGGCGTTGCGAAGGCGACGCCAGCGTCGCTGTCGGCGCCAAGCGTTTCGCTGGCCAGACCCAGGCGTACACCGGACAGCTTGCCGCCAACTGACAGAAGCAGGTAGTCCGCATCATAGTCGGTGGCGTTGTCGGCGTAGTCAGACTGTGTGGCGCCTTCGACACGATAGTCAAACGTTACGCTATCGATGGCCACTTCACCCATGATGTAGGCGCCAATGGTTTGCGACGACAGCGCGGCGGCATCGGCAAAGTCCAGAGCATACATATAGGCCACCGGAGTAAACGCTTTGCTGGCGGCATACTTGACGTTAACCAGGTGATGGTCACTGATCAGCGCCGCTGGCGGCGCGCCGGCATCCGGCCCGAAGATGCGTCGAGTGTCGCTAACCCAGGCATAGTCGAGGGTGAGTTTGTCGACCGGCGTGGCAGTCAGGCGCAGGGCATCATAGGTCTGCTCGTTCTGACGCCAGCCGACACCGCCAATAAAGCGCTGATTATCAAGCAGGATTCGCTGTCGGCCAGCGACAGCGGTGAAACCATCGCCACGATAGCGCAGCGCGGCCTGATTCAGGTCGGCGCCTTTCGGGTCCGCCACGGTAGGGAAGGTGGCATTGCCATTTCGGGTGTCATTAAAGCGTTCATCAAGCAGTTGGCCAACATGATCAAACTCGATCATCAGATCAAGTTTTCTCCATTGCCCGCTGGTGTAGCTCAAACGGGTGCGTAGCGTTGAGGCGTTGGCATCGTTTGCGAATGCATCATCTTCAACCTGCTCATGACGCAAGCGAAACGATAGTGAGGTTTTCCCCTCTTTCAGGGCGCCGACGATATCATCGGCGCTGTACCCCAGTGATGGAACAATAACAGCAACACAGAACGGAATTGCAAGCAGTGAGCGGGACATGACGCTTCCTCATACGGTTGACGGGAAATTTCCTGTCCATCCAAATGCCCTTCATACTGACAGAGCCTCATTCTGTTCGGCTTTTGCCGAATCTTGGTGTAACTCTTTCAAGGACCCGTTATCCGCAAATGCCACGACTTTTCCGACTACCAGCAGACACGGGGTGCGAAGCGCTTCACGGGTTGCAACCTGATCAATCTCATTAAGCATGCAAAAAGCTTGCCTATGCGAGTCGGTGGTCCCGTTTTCTATTAGTGCGGCAGGCGTTTGTGCCGACATGCCATGGGCGATAAGTTGTTCGCGAATATTGGTGAGTTGGGAAAGCCCCATATAGAAAACCAATGTACGCGCAGGGTCGGCGGCCAGTGCTGCCCAGTTTCCGTGATCCTGTTCGTCGCTGTAATGCGCGGTGGTAA
The DNA here is from genome assembly GCA_041592575.1 of Alcanivoracaceae bacterium. Classification (GTDB taxonomy): domain Bacteria; phylum Pseudomonadota; class Gammaproteobacteria; order Pseudomonadales; family Alcanivoracaceae; genus PGZG01. Next base: position 2,249 of record JBFHPX010000174.1, on the reverse strand, counting down.
GGCAAACACTGTCAGCAATATGGCGCTGCGTTAACGGAAAGCCAGCTGCTGCTGCGCAACCTGCTGCGGCAGTAATGCCCGGCACCACTTCAGTGCGAATGCCTGCGGCTTTTAACGCGGCCAGCTCTTCGCCGCCGCGGCCGAAGATGAAGGGATCACCACCTTTCAGTCGCACCACACGCTTGCCACGCATGGCATGGTGAATCAGTAGCGCTTCAATACCGGATTGCGGCACAGGGTGATGGCCCGGGCGCTTGCCGACATCAATCAGCAGGGCATCGCCGGGGCATTGCTTCAGAAGGGCCGGTGCCACCAGGCGATCATGAATTACCACCTCCGCCTGCTGCAGCAACCTCAGTGCCTTGACCGTGATCAGCTCGGGATCGCCCGGACCGGCCCCTACCAGCCAAACCTGACCAGGGGGCAGACCGCGCGACGCGGCTTCCGGACGACGTGCCTCGCGCTCGCTGCGCAACCAGTCGAGCCATTCAATCCAGGGCGCAAACAGGCTCAGCATAAAGCCTCCGGTACGGTAGTGGCGGTCAGTAACCGGCGCAGGTCCGGAATACAGGAGCCGCAGTTGGTGCCGGCCCGGGTGCAGCTGCCAATGCTTTCGACACTGTCGCAGCCGTCAGCAATGGCGGAGAGAATCTTTGCTTCACGAACCTGATGGCAGCTGCATATCAGTGCGCTGCAATCGGCACCAGTGGATGGAATGCCCCGGGCAAGTTGCAATGCAGGCAGATCATTCCGGTCCAGTGCTTCCAGCAGCCAGCTCTCGTCAATCTCGGGTGGCTCCGGTTGCAGCGCGAACCAGCAAACTGGAACGGCATGCCGATAGCCGACAAGCCTGATGGTATGGCCGTGGCTGTCCTCCAGTTCGGCCCAGTCGCTTACCCGGCCGTGCCAAAGTCTTTTCAGTAGCGCCGCGCTAGCTGGCTGATCCCCTGCAAGTGAGACAATCTCCCAGTTGTCGGTCGGGCGACGACACCAGTAGCGATTTTCAGGCAGCGTCAGAGACTCTCGGCTAATCAGGATGGCGTGCCAGCGCAACGCGATCCTGTCGATACTGACCGGCGTTTGTTTGAATGCCGGCTGGCCGGAAATCGGGTCGCATATCGGCGCAATCAGCGAATCAACCCGCGCTCTGGAGGCGAACACATCGTTCCAGTGGATTGGCATAAAGGCGGTGCCGGGTGTCTGCCCGGATTGTGCCTGCGCGCGGACGATGCAGCTGCCGTGCTGACTACGCACCTGAACCAGATCGCCGTGATTCAACCCGAGTGCCGACATATCCAGTTCGTGCAACTCGATAAATGGTTCGCTGATATGTTGCAGCAGGCGAGCGCTGCGGGCAGTCCGGGTCATGGTGTGCCATTGATCACGAATGCGACCGCTATTCAGCATCAGTGGGAAGTTGGCATCGCACTGTTGTGCTGCCGCCTGAGGCGCGCCATCGATGAAGCGGGCGCGCCGGTTGCTTGTAAAAAAATGGCCGTTCCCAAAGAAACGGGAAGTCCCGTCGGGGCTGTGTTCACGGATCGGCCATTGGACAGGAACCAGGCTGTCATAGTCGGTGTTGCTGAGAGAGGTCAGGCCACTCAGCTCAAAATCACGGCTGCCGTTGTTGCCAAAAGCAGATAACCCGGCATGCTCGCGAAAGATATCGGCAGGGCAGGTGTAGGCAAAGGCGTCTGCATAACCGAGTCGGTGGGCGAGATCGGTAATGATCTTCCAGTCCGGCAGGGCTTCTCCAGGCAATGGCAGAAAGGCGCGCTGACGGGATATGCGACGCTCGGAATTGGTGACGGTGCCGTCTTTCTCGCCCCAGCCGGCGGCCGGCAGGCGGATATGGGCAAGGCGCAGGGTGTCGGTATCAGCAACGCAATCGGATACCACCACGGTCTCGCATTGCGCCAGCGCCGCGCGCACCTTGTCAGCATCCGGCATCGACACCACCGGGTTGGTGGCCATGATCCAGACAAACTTCACTTTACCGTCGGCGATGGCATCAAACAGGTTGACGGCTTTCAGGCCTGTCCGTACCGGCATCGCTGGCGCCTGCCAGAAGCGGCGGACCAGATCGCGATGCTCGGCATTGTCGATGTCCATGTGCGCGGCCAGCTGGTGGGCCAGTCCGCCGACTTCGCGACCGCCCATGGCGTTGGGCTGTCCGGTGATCGAAAACGGCGTGGCGCCAGGCTTGCCGATCCGGCCGGTGGCCAGGTGGCAGTTCAGAATTGAAGCGG
>JBFHPX010000173.1:0-5477 GCA_041592575.1 Alcanivoracaceae bacterium | reverse complement strand
CCTTGTCGACGTCATAATCACATTTCTGCAACAGCTTCTGGATAATGTTTTCCACGTCCTCGCCGACGTAACCGGCTTCGGTCAAGGTGGTGGCATCAGCAATCGTGAAAGGCACATTGAGCAGACGCGCAAGCGTTTCCGCCAGCAAGGTCTTGCCGGAACCGGTGGGACCGATCAGCAGAATGTTGCTCTTGCCGAGCTCGACCTCTTCCTTGCCCTTCTTGCTACCGCGCAGCCGCTTGTAATGGTTGTAAACCGCTACCGCGAGTACTTTCTTGGCGCGCTCCTGACCAATCACATAATCGTCGATGGTTTCCTTGATTTCATTCGGACGCGGCAACTTCTCGGCATTACTGTCCGAGCTGTCGTCCTGAACCTCTTCACGAATAATGTCGTTGCAGAGATCCACACATTCGTCGCAGATAAACACGGACGGGCCCGCAATCAGCTTGCGCACCTCATGCTGGCTCTTGCCGCAGAAAGAACAATAAAGCAGCTTGCCGTCGTCTTTGCCGCCGGAGTGGTCGGTCATCGGCTCTCCTGAATTCCGGTCTACAGAGTCAAGATGCAGGCAATATGGGCCATTTTCAAGCCCATCTACGCCAGCGCCCTGCTGTTTGGTCAGATTTTACTCAAATTCACACTGGTTCAGACCGGGCGCCGGGTAAGCACCTGATCCACAAGGCCATATTCCTTTGCGGCCTCCGCCCCCATGAAGTTATCACGATCGGTATCGCGCTCGATCACCTCAATCGGCTGCCCCGTGTGATGGGCCAGCAGATCGTTAAGCTGTGAGCGGATCTTGAGAATTTCACGGGCGTGAATCTCGATATCCGACGCCTGCCCCTGAAACCCGCCCAGTGGCTGATGAATCATGATCCGGGCATTCGGTAACACATACCGCTTGCCCTTCGCGCCTGCGGTCAGCAGGAACGCGCCCATGCTGGCGGCCTGACCGATACACATGGTCGACACATCCGGCTTGATAAACTGCATGGTGTCGTAGATCGACAGGCCAGCGGTGACCGAGCCACCCGGGCTATTGATGTAGAAATGGATGTCCTTGTCCGGGTTCTCCGATTCCAGCCACAGCATCTGCGCCACAATCAGGTTGGCCATGTGGTCTTCAACCTGGCCGACCATGAACACCACCCGCTCCTTGAGCAGGCGCGAGAAGATATCAAACGAGCGTTCGCCCCGGGCGGTCTGCTCGATCACGATCGGCACCAGTGCCGAACGGGTCGGATCTTCGATCAGTTTGTTCATTTCCGGCGTCATGGAGGTGATGCGGCTGAAATCGATCATCGGACTTTTCCTTGTTATGCGTCAGCATGAATGACTGCATGTTATGTCGGTCTTTCGACGTCCGTCCATATAAGGGGCGTGAAGACCCTGCTGACTGCTGCTTTATTAGCCGGAAATGCCCGATAAACGAAATCGGGGCCCGCAGGCCCCGTCAAATCGCTCAAAAAGCGATCAGCGCTGGCCGCGCTGGCTTGCTACCACTTCCTCGTAGGACATGGTTTTGTCGCTCTGGCTGGCCGAGGCCAGCACCAGCTCGACCACCTGCTCTTCCAGCACCGCACCTTCTACCTGCTCCAGCTGCTGGCGGTTGCCGTAGAACCACTTGACCACTTCGGCCGGCTCTTCGTACTGCTCGGCGATTTCCTCGATCCGGGCACGCACCTTGTCAGCATCTGCCTTGAGCTGGTTCTGCTCAAGAATCTGGCGAACAATCAGACCCAGGCGCACGGAACGCTCGGCCTGCTCACGGAACAGGTCATCCGGCAGGATGCTGGCATCAAACTGCTGGCCGCCCCCGAACTGCTGCATCATCTGCTGACGCATGCGCTGGATTTCATTCCCGACCAGTGCACCAGGCACATCGAAGCTGTGGTTGTTAACCAGACCATCCATAACCTGCCCCTTGATCTGGGCACGCACGGCATTGGTCAGCTCACGCTCCATATTCTTCTTCACTTCAACACGGAATCTGGCCAGATCGCCGCCCTCAACACCGAACGCCTTCATGAACTCAGCGTCAATTTCCGGCAGCTTCTGCGCTTCCACCTTGTTGACGGTAATCTTGAACTCGACCGCCTGACCTTTCAGCTCTTCGGCGTGGTAATCCTCCGGGAAGCTCAACGACAGGGTCTTGCTATCACCGGCTTTTGCGCCCACCAGACCATCTTCAAAGCCCGGGATCATCGAGCCGGAGCCGAGCACCAGATTCTGGCCCTTGGCCGAACCACCGGTGAATGCTTCGCCACCCTTGAAACCTTCGTAATCAATATTGACGCGGTCGCCCTGTTCCGCGGCACGCTCGACCACTTCCCAGCTGGCGCGCTGCTTGCGCAGGTTATCGATCATGTTATCGAGATCCGCTTCGGTCACTTCTGCAACCGGACGCTCAACGCTGACCTCGCTAAAGCTGGCCAGTGCGATTTCCGGGAACACATCGAATACGGCAACAAATTCAAGGTCCTTGCCCGGCTCATTGCGGGTTGGCTCGAAACGCGGCATGCCCGCCGGCTCCAGCTTGTGCTCTTCAACCGCCTTGATAAAGCTGTCACGCATGACGTCACTGAGCACTTCGCTGCGAACAGCCTTGGCAAAGCGACGCTTCACTTCACGCATCGGCACCTTGCCGGGGCGGAAACCGTCAACGCGCAGGTTCTTCTGCGCCTCCAGCAGACGCTGCTCAACAGCAGAATCCAGACGCTCGGCCGGTACGGCCACGGTGAGGCGACGCTCAAGGCCTGAAGTCGTTTCTACGGAAACCTGCATAACATCCTCTTTTATAAGGCATTTGAATTCGTGACGAAGCCCCGCAGGCAGACTGCGCGCTCCATGAAGGCGGCGGATTATAAAGGAAGCGCAGCGGGATGCCTATCAATCGCAAGGGCCCCCAGGCAGCTGACAGTTGGTGCGGGCGTCCGACGGTGGTTACCTGATGCAGTCGCTCCCCGTTAATCGCCTGGTGCATCAGGCAACCACCGTCAGACGCAGCAAACTCGCTGGCAAATCAGGGTTTAAAGCACTTGTTCATTGAAACTGCATAGCGGAGTCTGTGACAGGCCGGTACACCAAGCGATTAACGGGGAGCGACAGTAGCGGCCTGTCACAGACACCGCGCCTCTCAGGCCGGCACCAACATCGCCGAACACCAAAGCGCACCATCAAATACCGGCCAGAAAGGCATAAAAAAACCCGCCGAAGCGGGTTCTTGAATAGTGGGGTGGCTGATGGGGCTCGAACCCACGACCACCGGAATCACAATCCGGGGCTCTACCAACTGAGCTACAGCCACCACTAAAACCTGTCGCCCGGCGTAACGGATGGCACGCCTGGCAGGGCTCGAACCTGCAACCTACGGCTTAGAAGGCCGTTGCTCTATCCAATTGAGCTACAGGCGCCTGTTCCGTCCGCAACTTTCACCGCCTCCCTTCGCCTTCAAAGGATGGTCGGGGTGGAGGGATTCGAACCCCCGACATCCTGCTCCCAAAGCAGGCGCGCTACCAGACTGCGCTACACCCCGGGCTAGCAGCTCGAGCGAGGCGGCATATTACTCGCGGCCCTCTGGAGCGTCAACGAAAAAGCCCGCCATATCAGACTGATTGCGCGCTTTTTGCGCCGGCCGCCACAGCGTGCGAAAATCGCGCGCCCCGCCGGCCCGGAGCCGGCTCTCGACCCCTGATGACACCCGGAGAGCGCATGACCGCCCTGATTCTTGATGGCAAAGCCCTGGCCCAGCAGTTCGAAAACGAAATGCGCGGCCGAGTCGAAAAGCTCAAGGCAAAAGCTGATGGCCGCACTCCGATTCTGGCCACCATTCTGGTCGGCGCTGACCCTGCCTCGGCCACCTATGTAAAGATGAAGGGCAACGCCTGCGAGCGCGTCGGCCTCGGCTCGCGACGTGTCGAGCTGTCGGAACAAACCAGCACCGCCGAGCTGCTTGCCGTCATTGACGAGCTGAACAATAACCCGGACGTACATGGCATTTTGCTGCAGCACCCGGTACCGGAACAGATTGATGAGCGCGCCTGTTTCGATGCCATCGCCCTGGAAAAGGATGTCGATGGCGTCACCTGTCTCGGCTTTGGCCGCATGAGCATGGCCGAGCCTGCCTACGGCAGCGCCACCCCGAAAGGCATCATGCGCCTGCTGGAGCACTACAACATCGAACTGGCCGGCAAGCACGCCGTGGTGGTCGGGCGCAGCGCCATTCTCGGCAAACCGATGGCGATGATGCTGCTCGGCGCCAATGCCACTGTCACCATTTGCCATAGCCGGACGAAGGATCTCGCCGAACATATCCGCCGCGCCGACATCGTTGTTGGTGCAGTCGGCAAGCCTGAATTCATCAAGGCTGACTGGATCAAGGATGGCGCCGTGGTGGTCGACGCCGGCTATCACCCGGGCGGCGTCGGCGATATTGAACTGGCACCACTAAAGGATCGGGTCAGTGCCTGGACACCAGTGCCGGGCGGCGTCGGCCCGATGACCATCAATACCCTGATCTTCCAGACCCTTGAGGCCGGCGAGAAGGCGCTCTGTTGATCGGCCATGGGGCAGTGCCATCCGGCGCTGCCTTCTTTATAATGCCGCCCGCTCAGCCGGCCAGCGCCAACCAGCGGGCCCGGAAAACTTAACCGCCACAAGCGATTTCACCCAGGAGATCCTCATGAAAGCTCCAGTTCGCGTAACTGTTACCGGTGCCGCCGGCCAGATCAGCTACTCCCTGCTGTTCCGCATTGCCTCCGGTTCCATGCTTGGCCCGGATCAGCCGGTCATCCTGCAGCTGCTGGAAATCACCCCGGCTCTGGAAGCGCTGAAAGGCGTGGCCATGGAGCTGGAAGACTGCGCCTTCCCGCTGCTCGCCGGCATCGTTCAGAGCGATGACCCGAAAGTCGCGTTCAAGGACGCCGATTATGCCCTGCTGGTCGGTGCCCGTCCGCGCGGCCCGGGGATGGAGCGCAAAGATCTGCTGGAAGCCAACGCTGCGATCTTCTCGGTCCAGGGCAAAGCCATCAACGAAGTCGCCAGCCGCAACATCAAGGTGCTGGTAGTGGGCAACCCGGCCAACACCAACGCCCTGATCGCCCAGCGCAACGCTCCGGACATCAACCCGCGCCAGTTCACCGCCATGACCCGCCTTGACCACAACCGTGGCATGGCGCAGCTGGCCACCAAGCTGGGCAAGAGCATCAACGACGTCAAGAAAATGACCATCTGGGGCAACCACTCCAGCACCCAGTACCCGGACCTTCACCACTGTGTGGTAAATGGCAAGGTTGCCGTGGATCAGGTCGATGCCGACTGGTACGCGAAAACCTATATCCCGGAAGTGCAGCAGCGCGGCGCCGCCATCATCAAGGCACGCGGCGCCTCTTCCGCCGCTTCTGCGGCCAACGCCGCTGTCGACCATATGCGTAGCTGGGCACTGGGCACCGCTGAGGGCGACTGGGTTTCCATGG
>JBFHPX010000172.1:0-5477 GCA_041592575.1 Alcanivoracaceae bacterium | reverse complement strand
CGCCAAGCTGGATGCTCCACAGGGCGGTATTGCAGGACCAGCGCTGCAACTCCAATCGTTGCTCCGCCGCCGCCAGAGCGTGCCACGCCGCTTCGGTTTCCAGCGCCAGTGACTGCAATGACTCGGTCAGTGTCAGCACCGCCAGTTCATATTCCACCTCGGCCATGCGTCGTCGTGCCGGGCGCAACATTACCCCGGCCAGACTCTGGCTAAGGCCGATACTGAATTCGCTGCCACCACCACTGACATCCAGCCACGATAGCGACAGGCTCGGATTCAGCAGCTCACTGGCGCGCACCACATCGGCGCTGGCGATTTCCAGCCGGGCATATTCCGCGCGTATCGAAGGATGATTCAGCAACGCCGCCTGAACTGCCTGCTGTCGCGACAGTTCACCGTGGAACCCGGCGTCAGAATCACTGGCGGATTCGCTAAACGTCAGCCCGCGTTCTGCCAGCAGTTCACGGGCCTGATCATCGCCATGTTGCGGCGGGCTCACCGCGCAACCGCTGAGCAAGGACGACAGCAGAAACAGCGCGACAACAGGGCGGCCGGTATGACCGGATGTATTCATGGTTTTTACACTCCCACAGCCAACAAAGTCCTGCGCAACAAGCGCAGGCCGGTGGACCCGAACGGGTCATCAGATGGCAGAGGGTGTCGGCGGTCTTAGCAGCGGAAGCGGGTGGGAAAGCAGCAGGTTAGCAGTGAGCGGAAGATCCGGGGTGGTGTGGTTTGCATCAGCTCGCAGGTCAGTCAACGATGCCGGCATCGCCACCGAAGCGCAGGCCGCCTGACAGGCAAGGTCGCAGCTGTCGCAGTCTTCACCGGCCGGCTCACTCGCGGCTGCCACAGCAGCCTGATGATCATGATGGTCGGCAGACGCCATGGCGTGATGGGCATGGCTGTCGCTGGTCGCCTCGACCACGACCGGCTGCGCACAACCCAGATGCTGCGCCGCCGCAAGCGGCGCAGACAGGGTCATCAGCAGGGCGAGGAGCAGTCGCATAGTCATGTCCGAACTCTAGCACATAGGGGTAACCCCGGGGTCAACGAGATTGTTGTCCAGGGCGGCATGGTTCTGATGGCCATCGTTATGGCAAATCCGGCCATGTCCAGAAAAGACCTTCGGGACAAGCTGGCTGCTAAATTAACCTGCTCTGACCTGACTGCGCAGTCGCTGTGTCTGCATGGCCGAGGTCACAGAACAAGAAAAGGTCACACGATGAAAAATATCACACTCTTTCTGCTGGCTCCTGTGCTGGCGCTGACCGGTTGCACGTCGCTACCACCGCCCAGCCCGGCGCCGGAGTTCTATGTGGCGTACCCAGGGGTTCAGGACACCCGGATCCTGGAAACCGAAGACGGCCTGTACCTTTACGGGCAATGGTGGGAGCCGGAAGACCGGAACCCCGCAGCGGTGGTCCTGCTGCTTCATGGCACCGCGGCCCATGCTGGCGTCTATGCACCCTGGGCGAACCATCTGGTCGAGCATGGCTACGCCATGTTCGGTTATGACATGCGTGGCTGGGGGCAGTCGCAGGGGTTTGGTCGAGCCGGCTTTACTCGAAGCCCGGATGATTATGTCAAAGACGTGTCGCTCGCCCTTGCCGAGGTTCAGCAGCGTTATCCGAATGTCCCGGTGTACTTGCAGGGCGAATCGCTTGGTGCAGGTGTTGCGTTGCAGTGGGATATTCGTGGTAACGAAGAGGCTGAAGGCTTGATCCTCAATGCACCGCCGGTGGTGATAAACATGAAAGTGGGGCCGTTCCGGCAGCCGGACTGGATGTCCAACAGCATGGTCTGGTACGCGGGACTGTTCGGCCGCATGGCACCCAATGCGGAGGTTTACTCCATGGCAGGGATAAGAGGGCGCTGGATGTGGGGCAAGGCGATCTTCGATCCCTGGGCGAAGGACTGGATTGCCGAAGAGGTCAACATGACCCACACCGCCGTGGCGGCAAGTTATGTCACCAACCTTCAGAAAATATCTGCCGAGATTCGCGGCAACTTTGACAAGATCGACAAGCCCGTCATCGTATTGCAAGGCACCCGCGATTATCTGGTGTCGCCCAAAGCCGCCAGGCGTATCGCCGATCATGCCAGCTCCCCTGAGCAGGTGCAGTGGCATCTCTACGAGGGCGGGTCCCACTGTGCCTTGCATGACACCAACAAGCAGGACGTCTGGAACGACATCGTCGCCTGGCTGGATCGCATGGTCGCTATCGGCCAACAGGCAAAACAGACACAGCAAGTCGGAGTGTCGAAATGAAAACTATCTATCTGTTACTGGTGGCTGCTGTTGCTTTGTCCGGTTGCTCTGCTTCCGTGCGGCCGGCTTACTCTGACATCGACGACGTCACCCCGGAAATGCGCGCGCAGGTCGACAAGCTCGGTCTGTCGTTATCCGAAACCAGCAGCCTGATCCTGGCCAAGTCATTGGCACAGGGAGAGGCTTACTGCGCCGCTAACGGCAAGAAAATGACGACGAAGATTGTCAAAAAGCCACGGGGATGGGCAGAGGTTCCGGTGGTTCATGTTCAGTGCGGTGAGGCGCTGTAACCGGCGCCTCACCGGAATTGACTAGCCCGTCTGCTGTCGCACCCACTCAACCAGCGCATTGCCGGGCAATGCGCCGGACATCCGGTTAATTTCCTTGCCATTGCGCAGCACGATCAGGGTCGGAATGCTGCGGATGGCAAAGCGCTGCGCCAATGCCGGCTCGGCCTCGGTATTGACCTTGGCCAGCCGCACCTGCGGCTCCAGCACCCCGGCCGCCTGCTCGAACACCGGCGCAAACTGCTTGCACGGCCCGCACCAGGGCGCCCAGAAATCCACCACCAGCGGCAGATCGGCCTGGGCAGGGTTGTCAAAGGTCTGCGTCGTCAGCGCTACCGGGTGCCTGTCAAACAGGGAGCCTTTGCAGCGACCGCATTTGCCGCCGGCCGCCAGCCGGTCTGCGGGCAGGCGGTTCTTGCTGTGGCAGTGCGGGCAGGTGACGACGATGGGGGTGGTCATAGGGGCGCTCCGGTGACTTGGGGACTATATGGGGCGCGCGACTCGAAAGCACAAGGGGGCTACTTCATCAGGTTGTCCATGCGCCATTCAAGGTACTGTTTCTTGGGGGCGAACCGTTTTTCGCGGGGCAGGACCAGTGCTTTTCCTTCCAGTCTCAACAGCGGTTCGTTCTCGGCAAAGCGACGATCTATGCAGCCAGAGATATGCCAGCGCAAATCGGTGCCCGGTGCGATGACGCACTTGTCCATGGCCCAGTGCATATCCGGGCTGAGCGCCAATCCGTTACAGGGATCATCATTGCCGGATTCACTGAATGGAACGATATGTGCGGCCTGCACCATGACACTTTCATCGGGTAGAATAATTCGTTGAGCTGTTGCAGCGCAGCGATAGTCGTAAGCTTCCAGCACCACTCGACGGAAAGCAGGGTTGCGTACATATGCAGGAGGCTGGGACTCTCCGATCATCTGTGCAGGCGTCTGGTATCGAAGACGCTGCTCATACAGATTGATCTGATGGCTGGTGCCGACAAGACGGCCCATCTCATCCTGGTCACGATCGAACCAGTGATGAACAATCGCTTGAGTCAGAAGATTACGATATTCCTGCTGCTTCAAAAGAACGTGAAGCGTCTCGTCTATCTCTGCATGGCTGACCAGCGCATGCAGCTTTCCTGAGGAAGTGATGGTGGAGGTACTATCAAGTGCCTGTTGATTGCCTGAAGTTGCGATAAGGCGCCAGAACCCATCACTGCGCAGATGAAAGAATGGCAGATGCGGATTTGGAGAATCCTTCTCTTTTCGAACGGCAGCAAAATAGCGTAGATAGCGCTCAACCAGAACGGGATCAAATTCTATCCTGTTGGCTCGATCAGGCATTGCGTCATAGAGATCAATGACAGCCAGTACAAGGCATGGTTTGTGCGGGCTGACTCCGCCCGCCCGGTTTACCCGTAACGAGGTTGCAATTGTCAAGTAGTGATCAATGTCTGGCATGTTCAGTAACTCTGCTTGTCAGGAATGACACCACGGACTCCGCCGCGTGGTTCCGGTATGTCACCTTTGTATCGCGGTATCAAATGACAATGCACATGCATCACCGTTTGCCCCGCAGGCTCGCCGCAATTGATGCCGATGTTATAGCCGTCCGGTTGCAGGGTTTTGTCCAGCCCGATTTTTGCCCGGTTGATGAGTTCCATTACGGCCTGCTGTTCCTCATCGGTCAGCTCGAACCAGTCGGCGACGTGACGATTGGGGATAATCAGCAGATGCCCGGGGGACACCGGATACTTGTCCTCACGGATGTGCGCGAGAGCATGTTCAGGGGCGCCCGGCTCCGGGCTGCTCGCAGGTGTGCAGAATGGGCAATCAGGCATGTCCGGGCTCCCCGTGGTTGGCCGTCAGGGTAGCAGAGCCGGCGCAGTGCATGACACTGTTGGCAATCCGGGCGCCGGGCAGTAGAGCGGCACCGTCTGCTGTGATAGCGTCCTGACCAGCGCATAGCCGTGACCATAACAATAATCAGGGGCGCCAGCCGTCCCGCCGGGGTGTACCGTATGTCCATGATCCTGCGTCTGAGTCTGGTGCTGGTTTTGCCGTTGCTGACGGCCTGCGATTGGGACAGGGACTCAAAAAAATCCAGAGGTGATGGCGACCCGATCGTTCAGGACGGGCCGGATTACTGGCCCACCAGCGCGTGGCAGAGTGCTGACCCTGTTCTGCACGGTTTCGAGGAAAATGCGCTTGATACTCTGGCGGAAGATGCCGAAGTCGCCTTGCCCGGGCTGACCAGCCTGATGATTATTCGCAATGGCTATGTGGTGCACGAGAGTTACCATACGCCCGAAGGCAGCACTGAGGAGATTGGTCCGGAGACGAAACACAATGTCTGGTCCGTCACCAAGAGCGTCAGCAGTCTGACCACCGGTGCGGCATTACAAAATGGGTTGATCGCCGTGGAAGATCTTGATCTGACCACCAATGATTTTTTTGCCGACATGATGGCCAGCTACGAAGCAGATGATGGCCGCCGTGATATCCGCTTCCGGGACGTGTTGCAGATGCGCAGCGGCCTGTCATGGAGCGAGGCAAAAGAGCTGATCAATTTCACCGTTTTTCATATTTACCTGCCGGACTCGAGCTGCAGCGACGACGACACCCTGACAATCTGCTCATTGCTGCGCAAGCCGCTTGCCCATGCGCCGGGTATGGTATGGAACTACAACACCTATGACAGTTATCTGCTTTCAGCTTTCTTTTATCACCTGACCGATTATTCCCTGAGTGATTATGCCCGGCAGTTCCTGCTCGCCCCGATCGGCATCACCCTGACGGAAGAAGACTGGGCCTACTGGCCGGCGACGGAAACCAATAATCGCTATACCTACGGTGGCGGGCTTTCCCAGTACCGCACCCAGGATATCGCCAGAATCGGCATGCTGGTTTTGCATCGTGGTCAGT
>JBFHPX010000171.1:0-5493 GCA_041592575.1 Alcanivoracaceae bacterium | reverse complement strand
GCCAGAACTTGACCTGCTCCTGACTGGTGAGCGCTTTCTGGCGCTGGACCTGCCAGAGGCACGGGTCCTGATCGCCCCGGATCTCACCCTGCGCGGCTCGCCCAGACTGATGATGTTGCGCGGTAACATTCTGATCTCTGAAGCCTCTCTCAGGCCGCAGCAGTTACCGGAGATAGCGGTACGGGTTAGTGACGATGAAATCATTCTCAATGCCCCGGCCTCGCAGGCAGCTGCGGTGGGATTTGATACCAACATCATGCTGCGTCTGGGCAGCAATGTGCGGTTCAACGGCTTCGGCCTCGACGCCAGACTCGGTGGCAACCTGCAACTGCTGTCCGCGCCGTCACGACCTGTCGCACTGGTTGGCGACTTGCGCATTGAGGAGGGACGATATCGCGCTTACGGCCAGAATCTGGCCATCGAGCGCGGCTTGCTGATATTCCAGCAACGCATTGACAATCCGGGGCTGGATATTCTCGCGGTACGCCGCATACCCAGTGCTCAGGTCGTCGCAGGTGTGGCCATCACCGGCACTCTCCAGTCTCCCGAGGCGCGACTGACATCAGAGCCGCCGATGGAAGAAAGCGAGATCATGGCCTGGCTGCTTACCGGTCGCGGCCTGTCAGGCACCTCCGAAACCGATAATGCCATGATCGCACAAGCGCTGGCGGTCTACGGCCTGGAGAAAGGCAGCGGTGTCACGGAGAAAATCGGTGAGAAGGTCGGCCTTGATGAGATCACGGTTGGCAGCAACTGGGAAACGACTGACGCATCGCTGATGCTGGGCAAACAAATCAGCAATCGCCTCTATCTGCGCTATGCCATCGGCCTGTTTGATGCTCTGTCAACGGTAATGCTTCGCTACACCGTCAGCCGCCGAGTGCATCTTGAAGCACAATCCGGCAGCGACCAGCAAAGTATCGACCTGATCTACCAGATCGAACGTTAGCCCCTCAGCGGCTGAGAAGTCGCATCAGCCCGCGGGTGAATGCGGCCGGTGTAAGTTTGGCTGCCAGCATGGTCGCGCGAAACTGCAAGCCGACAGGATGGTGTACCGAGCTTCTACCCGTTTTCTGAACCGTCTGCCACACCACTTCAGCGATATCTGCTGGCCCCAGATCGACGCCGAGACGATCCATGATCGGCGAATGATTCTCCGCCACCATCGCCGTCTTGACGAACGGCGGCATGATATCAAGCACACGGATATCATGTTTTTGCCACTCGATATCCAGCGCCTCGGTCAATCCCCGCACCGCAAACTTGCTGGCCGAATAACTGGCGAAATCCGGCACCCCATACACCGCCGAAGCCGAACTCATGCTGATTACCATTGCATCAGGTGTGACGCGCAGGAAACGGAATGCGGCATGGGTGACATTGATCAGGCCGGTAACATTGATATCGATAATGCTTCTGTGTTGCCCGGGCGAGATCTTTTCGAACGGGCCAGTACGGAGGATCCCGGCGCAATTAAACAGCACATGCAGATATCCATCATGCTCGCGAGCAAATGCCTCGACGGTGGCGTGTACCCGATTGCTGTCGGTCACATCCAGAGTACGCCACCAGACCCGGTCGCCCAGCTCCGCTGCCAGTTTCGCCAGCGCCGCTTCGTTGACGTCAGTGAGACCCACCGACCAGCCGGCGGCATGGAACCGACGCGCCGTGGCTTCGCCGATTCCAGCCCCGGCACCGGTGATAAAGATTGCTTTCATCTCAGGACTCCGTGGTTGCCGGCAGCGCATAAATCCCGGTGACATGGGCCACCAGCCGATCGCTGCCTTCGCTGAAAAGACGCACCTCAAGCACCGCCGATCGCCGGCCAAGGCGTATAATCTCCGCTTCGGCTATCAGGTCACAGGGCTCAGGGCGGGCAAGAAAGTTGATATTCAGGTTCTGTGTGACTGCCATTTCCAGCCGGCCAAGCTGGCCGAGAATGGCGGCATACATGGCACTATCTGCAAGCCCCATCATGGTAGGCCCGGACAGGGTGCCGCCGGGTCGGATCAGGTTCTCCCGGAATGGCTGGCGCACCCGCGCACGCCCCTCACCCACCTGCTCGACCCTGATTCCGCCCTCACCGAAGGCCGGCACACCCTGACGGATAATGTGTTCTACGGCATCAGCATCCAGACTCATGAACGGCTCCGGTAAAAAACAGCGCCCATCATAGCGATAACACCTGCTCATGCCAGTGCTGCCCATGGGCAGCGCGCCGCGCTTCCCGTAAAATGGCCCGCTTTCACAGCCAGCCAGGAACCTGTCCATGCGCGCGTCCCGCTTTCTGCTTGCCACCGTCAAGGAAACTCCGGCTGATGCCGTGGTCATCAGCCACCAGCTGATGCTGCGCGCCGGCATGATCCGCAAGCTGGCCTCCGGCCTTTACAACTGGCTGCCAGTGGGACTGCGGGTGCTGCGCAAGGTGGAGCGCATCGTCCGCGAGGAAATGGATAAAAGCGGCGCCCAGGAAGTGTTGATGCCGGTGGTCCAGCCGATGGAGCTGTGGGACGAGTCCGGCCGCGCACCAGCCTACGGCCCGGAGCTGCTGCGCATTACCGATCGACACAATAACCCGTTCTGCCTTGGCCCCACCCATGAAGAGGTAATCACCGATCTGGTCCGCAATGAAGTCCACAGCTACAAGCAGCTGCCGATGAACTTCTATCAGATCCAGACCAAGTTCCGCGATGAAACCCGGCCGCGGTTCGGTGTCATGCGCGCGCGCGAGTTCATTATGAAGGACGCTTACTCGTTCCATATCAACATGGACTCGTTGCAGCAGACCTATGACGAGATGTACCGCACCTATTGCCGGATTTTTGATCGAATCGGCCTTGATTATCGCCCGGTTGCCGCAGATACCGGTTCCATCGGTGGCTCCGGCTCACACGAGTTCCATGTCCTGGCCGACTCCGGCGAGGACGCCATCGCCTTCTCTGACCAGTCCAGCTATGCCGCCAACGTCGAGCTCGCCGAAGCCATTGCCACAGCTGAGCGTGGCGCAGCAACAGAGCAGTTGCGTCTGGTCGACACACCAAAGGCAAAAACCATTGCCGAGCTGGTCGAGCAGTTCAATATTGCCGCGGAACGTACCGTGAAAACCCTGATCGTCGCCGCCAGCACCGAGTTCGGTGGCGGTTTTGTCGCCCTGCTGTTGCGCGGCGACCACGAACTCAATCAGATCAAGGCAGAAAAACACCCTGCCATCGCCAGCCCGCTGCGCTTTGCCAGCGAGGAGGAAATCCGCAAACTGATCGGCGCCGGCCCCGGCAGCCTTGGCCCCCTGAACCTGCCGATTCCGTTTGTCACCGACCGCGCCGCAGCCCTGTGCAGTGATTTTGCCAGCGGCGCCAATGTCGACGGCAAGCATTACTTCGGCATGAACTGGGAACGTGATCTGCCCCTCGGCGTCATTGCGGACCTGCGCAACGTGGTCGAGGGCGACCCGAGCCCGGACGGCAACGGTTCACTGACCATCCGTCGCGGTATCGAGGTTGGTCACATTTTCCAGCTTGGCACCAAGTACTCGGCAGCGCTGGGCGCCAAAGTGCTGGATGAAAACGGCAAGGCCGTGATCATGCCAATGGGTTGCTACGGCATCGGTGTCAGTCGTGTGGTCGCAGCAGCGATTGAGCAGAATTACGATGATCGCGGCATTATCTGGCCGGCATCGATTGCCCCTTTTGACGTGGTGCTGATCCCTCTGAACCTGAAGAAGAGCCCGCGGGAAGGCGAACTGTGCGAGCAACTGTATGCCGAGCTGGCCGCAGCCGGTCTTGATGTTCTCTATGACGACCGGGAAAAGGAACGACTCGGCGTTAAGCTGGCCGACGCCGAGCTGATCGGCATTCCCCACCGGGTTCTGGTGACGGAAAAAGGTATCGACGCCGGCACGCTCGAATACAAGGGTCGACGGGATACAGACCCCACCGAGGTGCCGGTCGCCGGCCTCGTCCAGTTCCTGCAATCTCGCTGATCCCCTGCGGCGCCTCTCAAACGGGCGCCGGAGCTCAGGGTTCGCCCTGTTTACGTAGATTTTTGTCGCCCGGGCATTGACGCCAAGCGAACAACCGTTAACAGTATGACCTGCGTCATAACACGAAGTTACGCCAGTAGTTATTTGATATATCAGGATTTAATTCAGCAAGAATTATCCTGAACATGGCCGTCACCCGGAATCCCCGATGCGGAACAGGTTAATACTGCAATTGCTGCTGTCACTATGCTGTCTGGCCTTGGTGCCTGGCACGGCGCTCGCCCATGTATTCCAGCTTCCCGCCAGCCAGCTACCCGGATTGCTCAATCAGGCACCGGAGCCCTACAGCTTTTTCAGTATGCAATCCGGCCGACTGGAGCCCGTTCCTCATCAGTGGCTTGAGTTCTCTGTCGATGGTTTTCCCTGGTTCGCCAAAGACACTGCCACCCGCCGTGCAGGCCAGCCAGGGATTATCAATGCCGAACACCGGCTGCTGTTACGACGCAGCGACGGCGGTCCTCGCCTGAGCGGCAATCAGGCCGAACAGGTTGTCGCCGAGCTTGAAGTAACCCTGGCCGGAGAGACGCTTTATTACTACGTGGTCAAGAACGCCTACCGTCAGGCAACGCAACGTTACGTCCGCTTTGACCAGCAGCGCATGGTGGTCCGCAGTACCGACTATTCGCTTTCCATGAAGCCGGACAATATGCTGATCTGGAATGACTTTTTCTATAAAGGTTTCGAGACAGCCTCAGGCAAGCCAGAGACCCTGCTCGACACCCTGAAGATTCGGATGAGCGCTGGGCTGTTCTCGGAGAACGCCAGAATCACCCTTAGTAACGAGAATCTTGAACCGCGCATTGAAGAGGTAGTGGAGGGACCACTGGCGTGGGCAGTATTCGCCAACACCACCCTGCATGTCGCCCGGGTACCGGTCATGCGGATGCGTAACTACTTCCTGCTGATGCCGCAGCAAACCGATATCCACACTCGTTTCACCCTGCCGACGGTGGCAAAGAGCATATTGACGCCGCCAACACTCTCAATCTCCATGGACGGTAATCAGCTCTATGGCAGCAAACTGGTCACCAGCTGGACCGGCGACAAGGTTGGTGTCACCGACGGCAAGCTGTCCGATATCGAACGAGCCATGGTGGACACCCCCCTGAAGGGCGTGAACTGGCTCTGGTTCGGCACCGGACGCGGCTTTGATCTGCTTGCCCAGATTGAGTTTCTCGAAGGCTTCGAACGCCCGGCTCGCCTGCTTTATGAAGACGACGCCATGCTGAGCAACACTCCTGAACGCTTTCCCGGTCAGCTTCCCAACGTCGGTTTCACTATTGAGCAGTTGCCGATCGGCAAGGAGTTCTATTTCCGTGCCGGCCTGTACTTCAGCGAGAACAGCCGTGGCATGGGGCCCGGGCAATATGCGGCCAGCGTCACCGGCACCCCCTCGGTGGTCTGGCGCAAGCTCAACTGACTAAACGGCGCCGTCGCCTAACGGCCAGCGCCGG
>JBFHPX010000170.1:0-5517 GCA_041592575.1 Alcanivoracaceae bacterium | reverse complement strand
TCGTCATAACGGGACTTGCGACCCGGCCAGAATACCCACGCCACCATCACAATAAATGCGATGAAGAACAGCAGTGTAAATCCGGTCTGGAAACTGATGACGTCCATGGTTATCTCCCGGTCATCGCGTGGCCAAGCTGCTGCAGGTAAGCCACCAACGCATCTTCTTCGGTTGCTTCGGACCACTCGGCCGATACTTTTTCCATCTGCTCATTTAGCATCTCGTCGCTGTAGGCAACGCCGAAAATGTTCTTGAACAGGCGCAGCTTGCGCTCGGTGTGCTCCCAGTCAACCTTGGTGCGTTCAAGCCAGGGATAGCCCGGCATGTTGGATTCCGGCACCACATCCCGTGGATTGCGCAGGTGCACGCGGTGCCAATCATCGCTGTAACGCCCCCCGACACGGGCCAGATCAGGACCGGTGCGTTTCGAACCCCACAGGAACGGATGCTCCCAGACATCCTCGCCAGCGACGGAGTAGGGTCCGTAACGTTCGGTTTCAGCACGGAACGGGCGCACCATCTGGGTGTGGCAAACATGGCAGCCTTCCCGGATGTAAACGTCACGACCTTCCATTTCCAGCGCGGTGTAGGGGCGCAGCGTTTTCAGCGGTTCGGTGGTCGATTTCTGCCAGAACAACGGCACAATCTGGGCAAGACCGGCAAGGCTGATTACCACCAGCACGAGAGCGATCATCAGACCGACATTCTTCTCGACTTTCTCATGGGCATTCGACATGTCGGGACTCCTCAGGCTGCGGCCAGATTGCTTTCGTTACGGTCATTTTTTTCTTCGCGCAGCGTTTTCCAGACGTTCCAGGCCATCAGTAGCATTCCAAGGAAAAAGATAGTGCCGCCAATCAAACGGACAACGTAGTAGGGGAAGCGGGCTTCCATTTCCTGAACAAACGAGTAGGTCAGAGTGCCGTCGGCATTAACTGCGCGCCACATCAGACCCTGCATCAGACCGGACACCCACATCGAAGCGATGTACAGCACGGTGCCGATGGTGGCGAGCCAGAAGTGAGTGTAGATCCAGCCGGTGCTGTACATGCCCTGACGGTTGAACACCCGCGGAATCAGGACGTACATGCAGCCCATGGTGATCATCGCCACCCAGCCCAGCGCGCCGGAGTGAACGTGGCCAATGGTCCAGTCGGTATTGTGGCTGAGCGCATTCACCGTCTTGATCGACATCATCGGACCCTCAAAGGTCGACATGCCGTAGAAACTCAACGCAACAATCATGAAACGGATGATCGGATCAGTGCGCAGCTTGTGCCAGGCGCCGGACAGCGTCATGACACCGTTGATCATGCCACCCCAGCTTGGCGCCAATAGAACGATAGAGAACACCATGCCGAGCGACTGCACCCAGTCCGGCAGTGAGCTGTAATGCAGGTGATGTGGCCCGGCCCACATGTAAACCGCGATCAGGGCCCAGAAATGCACAATCGACAGGCGATAGGAGTAAACCGGGCGGCCGGCTTGAATCGGCACGAAGTAATACATCATGGCAAGGAACCCGGCGGTCAGGAAAAAGCCCACCGCATTGTGGCCGTACCACCACTGCACCATGGCATCGATGCCACCGCCATACAGCGAGTAGGACTTCCACGCCGAAACCGGCACTTCCAGATTGTTGACCACATGGAGCATGGCGATGGCAAGAATAAAGGCGCCGTAGAACCAGTTGGCGACATAAATATGCGAGGTAGTACGACGCGCCACCGTGGTGAAGAAGACAATCGCGTAAGCGACCCAGACCAGCGTGATGAGGATATCAATCGGCCACTCGAGCTCGGCATATTCCTTGGCGCTGGTGTAGCCAAGTGGCAGGGTAATTGCCGCCAGCAGGATGATCAGGGTCCAGCCCCAGAAGGTGAAGGCGGCCAGTTTCGGAAACGCCAGCGGCGTCTGGCAGGTGCGCTGCACCACATAGTACGAGGAGCCGATCAGGGCGCTGCCGCCGAAGGCGAAGATCACCGCATTGGTATGCAGCGGCCGCAGACGACCGAAACTGAGCCAGGCAATGTCGAAATTCAGCGCCGGCCACGCCATCTGGGCGGCGATAACGACGCCGACCAGCATGCCGACAATGCCCCAGATAATGGTGGCAATGCTGAACTGCCTGACGACGGTGTAGTGGTAGTGGATCGGTCCGGAAGGGGGGGTGTGGGTCATCGGTCTTCCCTTGGTTACCAGTAAGCGCTGCCAGTGAACGCCATCACGGCGTGGCAGCGCGCAGAGTGGGGCGGCTGCAACCGTATCGCGATGGCTTTGGGGGAACCTTGATACAGGTCAACAGAGGTTGTGCTGGTGCAGAATTTCAGCGCTGATTCCGCCGGGTTTGGCCATCAGAGTGCATACATTTAACGTTTCTCTTACGTTCTCCCGGAAGACTGGCATGTCACGGCTTCGGAGCGCTGGTCAGGATATTTGGCAAGCAGGAAATGCCGGCACAGACAGATATTGTCGCGACACCAATCGCACGGCACCGATCAGTGCCGTGCGGAGATGTCGCGTTGCTCAGTAACCAGGGCGTTAAAGCTGATGCGCGTCGAGAAACGCCTGAGTGACGGCGACGGTGGCCGCCGGGTCTTCTTCATGGGGGACATGGCCGAGCTCGGCAAACCGCGCCAGCTCACTGCCACCAATATCATCATGCATCTGTTCGCCGACATGGGGCGGAATCAGGCGGTCGCGGCCACCCCAGATAATGAGAGTAGGCACCGCGATGTTTTTCGCGCGCTCACGGGCATCGTCCCGGGCCGACATCTGCCGGAACCGTTCCACCAGCGCGGCCCGGTTGCCTTCACGCAGGGTCAACTCGTAGTAACGATCAATCAGCTCCGGGGTAATTCTGGATGGGTCGCCGTACACGCTTTCCACGCTGGAGACGATCATGCTGCGTGGCAACAGCCGGTTCATCAGTGGCGCAAATGTCGGGATCTGGGCAATCCTGAAGCCGATCGGCATCGACTGGGCCTCAAACGGATAGCCACCAGCATCAACCAGTACCAGCCCGGATACCCGAGACGGAGCCTGCAGCGCAGTTTCCATGGCAATATGGCCGCCCAGTGAGTTGCCGGCCAACACAGCGCGCTCAACGCCAAGGGCATCCATCACCTTGAGCGTGAAATCCGCATAGCGACCGGCGCTGTAATCGCCGTCCGGCGCCGGGCCGGTCAGGCCGAACGCTGGCAGGTCAAACCGGATCACACGGCGCTGTTCGGCCAGCACTGCAGTCCAACCGTCCCAGGTGTGCAGGCTTGCCGAGGTGCCATGAATAAGGACGATCGGGGTCAGCTCATTACGCGGACCCTGATCGCGCAGATGCACCTGCATGCCATCGATATCAATAAAAGTGGACGGCGCGGTTGCCCAGCGCGCTGACAACTCGTTAAGCGGACGATCCGGTGCCCAGCTGGTGGTGAGCACCACAGCGATAACCGCAACCAACAGAACCAGAATCCCTGCTAACAGCTTTTTCATTCCAGAAGCTCCGTGAAGAGAAAGGCGGCCACAATAGCGCGATTATGGCGACTGTCCCATGCCCCCTGGGCAGATGGATTACTTCGCATAATGTATATTATGTTAAATAATGAATCAGGCGCCTGAGTCCATGATCCGGTTCACAGCTCGCCAATTGTCTGCCTCGGCTGAGGAACCCTGCTATTTCCTTCTGCTCCCATATACCACTGCCACTGATAAGGGAGATCGCCGTTGAAACCTGCACTGATTAAAACCCTGCTTGCCGTCCTGGTGGCCACTGGCTGTGCTTCAGCCCATGCCGCCGGGGCTTTCGTTGGCTTGAACTATTCCCAATATGAGCTGGACGCTGATGCGGCCAGTGAATCGCTGACGCCGACCGGAGCCACCGTCCGCGCCGGTGCCGAGTTCAACGACCTGTTTGCGCTCGAGGTTCGCGCTGGCACCGGTATCGAGGCGGATACCCGCAACGGCGGGCTGGGCACCGCCGAGTTCGAACTGGATCGTCTCTACGGCGGCTATTTCCGCCTGTCGGTGCCGGTTGCCGACCTGTTCCGTCCCTATGCCATTGTCGGCTACAGCGAATCCCGCGGCACCACCTCCATTCGTTCCGGTGGCGTGCTGGTGTCCCGTTCCACTGACACGGTCGGTGATCAATCCTATGGCGTCGGTGTCGATGCCTCGCTGGCCGGCGCGATCGGTGTCAATGTCGAGTACATGCGTTACCTCGACAAGGATGACTATGACCTGAACGCCATCAGTGTCGGCATCCGATCCGGGTTCTAGGGCAACGCTCAGGCCAGCCCTGCTCTGCCTCTGCGCAGCAGGGCCAATGCCAGACTCGCCGCCAGTGCCATGGCGATGGCCAGCGACATCAGCGAGTGATTGTGCAAACCGGTCATCAGGATCCCGGTCATGCCGGCGAGGAAAAACTGCAAGCTGCCGTTGATGCCTGTGGCAGCACCGCTGTCATGGGGGAAGTAGTGGGTAAAGCAGGCAATGGCATTGGGAATCACCATCGCCACCGCGCCACCGGCCAGCATGATCAGCGGCACCATTAACCACAGTGGTGGTTTACCCAGTATCAGCACCGCCAGTAACAGCAACCAGGCTGCCGCCACCTGAATCACCAGCGCTGCTGTCATCAGGCGAATCGCCGCAACCCGCCGCAGCAACAGCATATTGACCCGGTTAAACAGGATCATGGTCGCGACATTGGCGCCAAACAGCAGCGGAAATACCGTCTCGCTGACGCCGTAGAAACGCAAATAGACAAATGCCGAGTCGGTGATAAAGGCAAACAGGGTGGAGAAACTCAAGCCATTGGCGAGAATGATGGCCATCGCCTGCCGATGAGCGAGCACCCTGCCCCAACCTCTGGCAACATCACTGAGTCGACGATCCACCGCCACCGCGACATGGGTGGGCATTACCTTGGCCACCCATACCATCATCACCAGTGCGTAACCGGCCAGACCGATAAATATCGCCTGCCAGCCCTGCATCAGCACCAGCATGGCTCCGACCGCCGGCGCCACCAGCGGCGCGATCAGCATAACCAGACCGATGTTACTCAATACACGCGCCGCCTCCTGGCCATCAAACCAGTCGCGCACCGACGCTGCAGCAACGACGACAGTGGCGCCGCCGCCAAGTGCCTGGATAACCCGCAGCAGATCCAGCTGCCAGAGCGAGCTGGAGAGACTGATCAGCAGGCTCGCCAGTGCAAACAGCAGTAGTCCACCCCACGCCACCGGCTTTCGGCCGAGGTGATCCGACAGTGGCCCACCAAGCAACTGGCCCAGCGCCGTGCCCATCACATACAGACTGACCGAGCGCTCGACGTCGGTGACGCGGACACCATAGCTGTCCGCCATGGCCGGCAGCGCCGGCAGGTAGGTATCAATCGCCAGCGGGCCAACAGCAATCAGCGGGCCCAGCGCGAGGGCAAGGCGCAGACGGGTTATTTGCGGGGATGGTGCTTCGGTCACCGGACCTCCGGATACTTGAGGGGGGTATGCTACCGGG
>JBFHPX010000169.1:0-5576 GCA_041592575.1 Alcanivoracaceae bacterium | reverse complement strand
TTGGCCGGCATCAGGGTGATGCTGGACTTGTTGATCTGCAGGGTTTTCACGGTGACGTCTTCGTCAATTCTGGCCACCACAATCTGGCCGGAGCGGGCCATGTTGGTTTTTCGCACCGCAATCAGGTCGCCATCGAGGATGTCGGCATCGCGCATGCTGTCACCCTGGACCCGCAGCAAATAGGTCGGCCGCTGATGGAACAGGCCCTGCGGCACCGGTACCGTGCGCTCGACATTCTCGATCGCCTCGATCGGCAGGCCGGCGGCGACCTTGCCGACCAGCGGCATTTCATCGTCATTCCACTGCGCGGATTCGAGCAGCTGGATACCACGGGAGCGGTCGTTGTGGATGCGGATAAAACCCTTGCGCTCCAGTGCCCGGAGGTGGTCGGAGGCGGCATTTTTTGACTGGAATCCCATCAGGTCGGCAATTTCCGCCCGGGTCGGGGCCATGCCGGTATCCTGCAGGTGCTGGCGAATACATTGAAGTACTTCGCGCTGGCGGTCGGTCAGGGCATCACTCATTGGTCTCTCCTTCCTTGCGTCGCGTGGTGGCGATCTCCGGCCGATGCTAACACGCATACTGTTCTTGTGGCCAGTGCCGGATGGTCAGATTGTGGATGTTGGCCAAACTGCAGAAATAGACCATTACGGCGTTGCCCTGATGTCGGCTCTTGCCTAGGATGGTCAGCTGTTTCGGTCAGTGTGGTTTAACGGAGTCGGGGTTATGGAGCAGATCAATCGGGCCGAGTATCCGCTGGAGCGCATCCAGAGGCTGCTCTCGGGCATCCCGTTTTTCAATGAGGTCGCGAAGGAAAGCGAACAGCAGCTGTCGCGCCTGCTTGAGTGCTCTGACATTATGCAGGCCAGAGCCGGCGAGGAAGTGATTCGCCAGGGTGATACCGATACCTATCTGTACTTTTTGCTCAAGGGCCAGCTGGCTGTGATGGCACCGAATGGTGGTGCCAATCAGGTACTCAACTATATTTCGCCCGGCGAGGTGTTTGGTGCGCTGGCGATGATTCGCGGTACACCGCGCAGCGCTACCATTCGTGTTGACGAAGCGGCCAGAGAGGCGATCGTCGCGCGGCTGAACTATGCCGATTTCAGCAATATCTCCGAATTCAGTTATTTGTCATTGGCGACCAAGCTGGCATTTTACCGCATGCTGGTGCACAACATTCGCTGGACGCTGGAAGTGAACAAGATGCAGAACCCGCAGCACGAGCTGGTGGCGAAACTGCGTACTGTGCCGATTTTTACCGGTGCAAAAGGAACGGCGGAAGAGCTGGCGGCGTTGAATGATCAGGCCCATAAACTGGCTGATCTGCTCTGTCTCTGGAATGAGTCGGCACAGCCGGTTCGGAGCAATATGCAAACAACCTGACGTCCGGGCCAGGCTGTGCTGTTTATGTTTCGGGGCGCCAACGGCGCCCCGAAACGTTTCAGGCCTTTGCGGGTTGATCGACCTTTACCGCCAGCACATCGCAGTGGGCTCCGGGCACCAGGCCGCGGGCTGTAGAGCCCAGAAGCAGGGCCAGACCACTGCGGGTGTGGCTGCCAACGACAATCAGGTCGGCACCGAGTTGATCGGCCTTTTCCTGAATGGTTTTTTCGATAGATCCGAGCTCCACGTG
Source organism: Alcanivoracaceae bacterium (assembly GCA_041592575.1). Taxonomy (GTDB): domain Bacteria; phylum Pseudomonadota; class Gammaproteobacteria; order Pseudomonadales; family Alcanivoracaceae; genus PGZG01. The sequence continues at coordinate 3,940 of JBFHPX010000169.1, read as the reverse complement.
CACCTGCTCCGCTGCAATCTGGAATCGTTCAGCATGTTCCAGTGCGGTCTTGCGAGCCTGATTCATCAGGCTGGACTGCAGATCGGACACGTCCATCGGGACATCGGCGCCGTAGGCCAGCGCCAGCGGTTCAATCACGTGGATCAGGTGGAGGCGGGCGCCCCCGCAGCCAACCGCCGCGGCGCGGGCCAGAACCCGCCCGGAATCCTCGCTGCAGTCGATGGCGACCAGCAGGGTACGGTACTCATTCTCCATGTCTCGGGCTCCTGAACAGGACGTTGGCTGATTGTGGACCTGTCCTTCACGTCTGACAAATCAGGCTGACGGCTGACAGCAGGGGGGGTTGCAGTCGGCACCTTAATCCGATTACTACTAAAAAAGGAGGCGGTCAGAGCTATTTCTTGACCGCCCCCGGTTGCTCCGCCTAAATAGGCGGCCGCTGATGGCCCACAGCCCGGACAGGTTTCGTTCAAGATGGCTAAAAATCTGGTAATCGTCGAGTCGCCCGCCAAGGCGCGCACTATCAACCGCTACCTCGGGGACGACTTTATCGTCAAATCGAGTGTCGGCCATGTGCGCGATCTGCCGGTCGGCGGTACAGCCAAGAGCACCCCGGCGGAGCGCACCAAAGAGGCGGCGATTACCCGTTCCCTGCCTGCCGAAGAGCGTGCCCGGCACAAGGCCCGCAAGGCCCGCGAGCAGCTGGTCAATCGCATGGGCATCGACCCGGAGCATGGCTGGGCCGCGCGGTACGAGATCCTGCCCGGCAAGGAGAAGGTTATTGACGAGCTGAAACGGCTCGCCGAGAAAGCCGACACCATCTATCTCGCCACCGACTTGGACCGCGAGGGGGAAGCCATTGCCTGGCACCTGAAGGAGGTGATCGGCGGTGACAACCAGCGCTATAACCGTGTGGTATTCAACGAGATTACCAAGAAGGCCATTCAGGAAGCATTCCAGAAGCCGGGCAAGCTCGACATGCACCGGGTTGAAGCGCAGCAGGCACGACGCTTCCTCGACCGAGTGGTTGGTTTTATGGTTTCACCGCTGCTGTGGGACAAGATTGCCCGCGGCCTGTCCGCCGGCCGGGTGCAGTCCGTGGCGGTGGAGCTGGTGGTGGAACGCGAACGCGAGATTCGCGCGTTTATTCCTGACGAATACTGGGAGCTGTTTGCTGACGGCGAAATGAAGCAGGCAGATCCGATTCGGATGCAGGTCAATCGCCATGCCGGCGAAGCATTCCGGCCAGTTAATGAAGAGCAGGCACGCCGTCATGAAAAGGCGTTGCGCGATGCCGGCCAGCTGAAAATCCTCGACCGTGAAGACAAGCCGACCCGGTCCAAACCGTCTGCGCCCTTTATTACCTCGACGCTGCAGCAGGCTGCCAGCACCCGGCTGAGTTTCGGCGTCAAGAAAACCATGATGCTGGCGCAGCGTCTTTATGAAGCCGGCCACATCACCTACATGCGTACCGACTCCACTAACCTGAGCGAAGACGCGGTAACCGCATGCCGGCAGTGGATTGGCAAGAAGCTCGGCGAGCAGTATCTGCCCGACAAGCCGATTTCCTATTCCAGCCGCGAGGGCGCTCAGGAAGCGCACGAAGCGATTCGCCCTTCCGATGTCGGTCGGGATGCAGAGTCGCTGAACGATATGGAAAAGGACGCCCGTCGTCTTTATGACCTGATTCGGCGCCAGTTTATTGCTTGCCAGATGCCGCCGGCGGAGTACCTGAGCACTACGATCACAGCACAGGCTGGTGACTACGAATTGAAAGTGCGTGGCCGGATTCTGAAGTTCGACGGCTGGACTCGTATGCTGCCGCCGATGTCGCGCAAGAACCCGGAAGATACCGAGCTGCCGCCGTTGGAAAAAGGTCAGGTGTTGCCGATTCGCAAGGTCGATGCCATTCAGCACTTCACCAAGCCGCCAGCGCGCTACACCGAAGCCAGCCTGGTCAAAGAGCTGGAAAAGCGAGGCATTGGTCGACCATCAACCTATGCGGCGATTATCTCGACGATTCAGGATCGTGGTTATGTGCATACCGAGAACCGTCGTTTCTATGCCGAGAAAATGGGCGATATCGTCACCGACCGTCTGGCGGAATGCTTCCCCAATCTGATGGATTACGGCTTTACCGCCAATATGGAAGAGACCCTGGATCGGGTCGCTTCCGGTGAGCGCAACTGGCGCGACGTGCTGGATGATTTCTACAAGGATTTCAGCGCCAGGCTTGAAGCTGCGCAGGGTGATGCTGCCGGCAAACTGGCCAGCGGTGGCATGCGTGCCAACCTGCCCACTGAAACTGATATCGCCTGCCACGTCTGTGGTCGGCCGATGCAGATCCGAACCGGATCCACCGGCGTTTTTCTGGGCTGTTCCGGGTATAGCCTGCCGCCCAAAGAGCGCTGCACTGCCACATTGAACCTGCTGCCAGGCGAAGAAGCGGTACGTGTCATCGACGATGATGATGAAGCCGAAGCGCTGGAGCAGCGCCGCAAGAAGCGCTGCCCGAAATGTGGCACTGCCATGGACAGTTACCTGATGGACGAGAAGCGCAAGCTGCATGTCTGTGGTAACAACCCGGACTGTGACGGCTATCTGGTCGAGCAGGGTGAGTTTCGTATCAAGGGCTATGATGGCCCGACCATTGAGTGCGAGAAATGCGGCAATGACATGCAGCTGCGCACCGGTCGTTTTGGCAAGTTCTTCAAGTGCACCAATGAAGCCTGCGGTAATACCCGCAAGCTGCTGCGCAATGGCGAGGCCGCGCCGCCGCGGGCTGATCCGATTCCGATGGAGCACCTGAAGTGCGAGAAGGTTGATGACTTCTACCTGCTTCGCGATGGTGCATCCGGTCTGTTCCTAGCTGCCAGCAAGTTTCCGAAGAATCGGGAAACACGGGCGCCGCTGGTTAGTGAAGTCCAGTCGGTGCGCGACAAACTGGAAGAAAAGCATCGTTATCTGGCGGACGCGCCGGCGAAGGACCCGGCCGGTAATCCATCGCTGCTGCGTTTCAGTCGCAAGAGTCGCGAGCAGTACGTTCAGTCGGAAATTGATGGCAAACCGACCGGCTGGTATGCCTTCTATCGTGACGGTGCCTGGCATGAAGAGGGTGGCGTAAACAAGAAAAAGCCTGCGTCAAAGAAGGCCCCGGCAAAGAAGAAGGCCGCCGCCAAGAAGGCTCCAGCGAAGAAGAAAGCTGCAGCAAAGAAGAAGGCGCCGGCAAAGAAGTAGTCCATTGCCGTTAGTATCTGAAACTCGCAGGAGCCGTCGATCGAAGGCGAAAAAATCTTCGCGGCCGGTCGGCCGCTCCTGCGGACAAAGCCCTGTGTTTCCGGAGCAACAGCTATGTCGCGGATGGTGCGCGAGAATCAGGTCAGTGGTCTGCGGGAGCGGCTTTTTTTTGCTCAGTGGACCTTGCGCGAGTTGCGCAGAAACCTTGAGCGTAACGCTCCTCGCGGGGAGTTGCTGGCGCAGCGCGCCGCGGTGATTTTTCACCTCTATAGCACCGTGGTCGGGCTGGCACGGCAGGCCCTGCGTGGCCAGCCTGACCTGCTGTCGGCTCGGCAGATCAGTCTGGCGGAAGTGGAGCGCACTGCCACTGCAGCCGACGTACACTCTCCGGAGCTATTGTTGATCAGCGAGGCGCGGGCCAATCGCAGCGATTTGCTTTGCTGGCTTGATGAAGAAGCGTTGTCGCTGTTTGCTGCCAGCGGTATGGGCCGGCGGCCGCAGGCGCCAACAGAAAACAGTCTGGCGATCGCCGCAGAGGACCCCTATGCGCTGCTCGCCAGTGGTGATATCGAACGGCTGGAGCAATCGGTGGCGCGGGTGCAGCAGTTGCTGCAGGAGGCCGCAACCCTGATGGAGGAGTGGTAATGGACGAACGCAGAAGTCGCGAGGCCTGGCGGGTATTGCGCATTCAGGCGGAGCTGGT
>JBFHPX010000168.1:0-5623 GCA_041592575.1 Alcanivoracaceae bacterium | reverse complement strand
TGCAGCTACTGTTTCGCCCGGCCGACCCACAGTTATCTGGAGCTGTCGCCGGGGCTTGATTTCGAAACCAGGATTATCTGCAAGGACAACGCCGTTTCGCTGTTGCAGCAAACTTTCAGCAAGGACAGCTACCAGTGCGAGCCGGTGGTGATCGGCAGCGCCACTGACCCGTATCAGCCGGTGGAGAAATCCCGGCGCCTGACACGCGGGTTGCTGGAAGTATTTCTGGCCCATCGTCACCCGGTCGGGTTGATTACCAAAAGTGGCCTGATCCGTCGTGACCTGGATATTCTTGCGGCGCTGGCCGGGCAGCAGCTGGTGTCGGTGGCGGTGTCGGTAACGACGCTGGATAATTCCCTGAAAATCAGGCTGGAGCCGCGCGCCAGTAATGGCAGCACCAGGCTGGCGGTGATTCGCGAACTGTCAGCTGCCGGGGTGCCGGTTACGGCACTGTTTGCGCCGGTGATTCCGTTCATTAACGATGACGAACTGGAAGAGGTTATCGAGCAGGTGGCGGAGGCAGGAGCCCAGCGAGCCGGATATGTGATGCTGCGTCTGCCGTGGGAGTTAAAGGAGTTGTGGCAGGGCTGGCTTGCCGAGCATTATCCGGACCGGGCTGGCCGGGTGATGTCAGTGATGCGTGATCTGCACGGTGGCCGCGAATACCAGAGCAGTTATTTTTCCCGGCAAACCGGCCGTGGTCAGTGGGCCAACCTGTTTGCGCAACGGTTCGAGATCGCCTGCCGGCGCGCCGGGCTGGAAGGCCATGAACTGCCGCCATTGCGGACGGACTTGTTCCGGGTGCCTTCGAAACCCGATCAGCTGGTGTTGTGGTGATGACGGATTTTCTGATTGATGAAGCAGTGGGCGAGGCCCGGGCCACCTTGCTGCTGGCGCACGGTGCCGGTGCGCCGATGGACAGCGATTTCATGAATACGCTGGCAAGCGAGCTGGCCGGGCAAGGCGTGTGCGTGTTGCGGTTTGAATTTCCCTATATGGCCGAACGTCGTCGTACCGGCAAGAAACGGCCGCCGGATAGGGCTCCGGTTTTGCTGCTGGCGTTTGCCGAGGCGCTGGATCAGGCCGGCGGTGAGTCGGTGTTTATTGGTGGTAAGTCAATGGGCGGACGAATGGCGACCATGCTGGCGGTGGAGAAGCGTTGCCGCGGCGTGGTCTGTTTTGGCTACCCGTTCCATCCACCGGGCAAGCCGGAGAAAACCCGGTTGGAGCATCTGCCGGCGATGCTGGCGCCGGCGCTGATCTGCCAGGGAGAGCGGGATCCGTTCGGTAATCGTCAGGAGGTTGCCGGCTACCCGTTGCCGACAGCGGTGCAGTTGCACTGGCTTGCAGATGGCAACCATGATTTGGCGCCACGCAAGGCATCTGGCATTAGCGCTCAGGAAAATATGCAGTCTGCAGTGGCGGCGGTGCTGACGTTTATTGGCCGGGAGAAATAATCACCGCCGTACGCAGTCGATCACGACCGAACCGGGCCATGCGATCAAAATCGCTGCGGGCAATCGGCAGGTACTGACAGTCGAGATCGGTTTGCAGGCCGTCTTCCGGGTCTGAGTCATGCAGGTAGAAAAACTCATCATCAAATGCCGACAGAACCACCCAGTGTGGTACCCGCTTCCCGTCCAGCTGCCAGGTGGATATCAGAATCAGCGGAATGCCGCCCTTCTTCAGGGCCTTGGTCAGCTGCTGCTGTGAAACCTCACTATGGTGAACAGGGATTTTCAGCTTCTTCGCCTGAGCAACAAAGTCGGTGTGGGCCAGCTCGATAATTTTTTTCTTTTTCTCGGCGCGGACGCTGTCGATAAACAGGATCTGGTCGCCGCTGATCCAGACTTCCGCCTTGAAGCCGCGTTTGCGCGCAGCAATGGCCAGGCCAAGCGGGTGGCAGCCACCGTGGCCCGAGGTCATGAAAATCGTGGTGGCCTCGCGCCACAGATGCATCTCTTCACTGATGTCCGGCTGGATATTCTTGTCCAGCGCTTGCATGGCCATCAGCAATGACGCCGGGCCACAGGTGAACTCGGTGTTCTGTCGGTACCAGGGTACCGGCCTCTGCCAGTGCGAGGCATCGAACTGGAGGATGCGTTTCTGGTAGCGAAAGGCGTCCTGATGGTCCTCGTAATAATCTTCGTATTCACCAAAGCGGTGGTAGCCGAGCTGTTCGTAAAGGGTAATGGCAGACTGATTATCCTTGCGTACTTCAAGCCGCATATCGATGCGGCCGGCTGCGCGAGCGGCTTTTTCACCGGCTTCAATCAGTTTGCGACCGAGGCCGCGACCGCGCATCCGGCTATCCACGGCGATCGAGTAAAGTCGGGCCAGACGGGTGCCACGATGCAGAATGATCAGGATATAGCCGGCCAGCACGCCATCGACGGTGGCAACCTTGAAAGCACGGTGCTCGCCACTGATCCAGCGACGAAAGCTGCGTCGGCTAAGGCGATCCGTTTCAAATGTACGTTTTTCCAGTGCTTCCAGCGCGTCGAGATCGGCGGGCTGTACCGGGCGAATATCAATGTCTTCGGTCAATGCTGTAACCCCTCCAGCGCCAGCCGGATTACCTGTCGGCCGCGCCATAAAACCATTTCCTGCCATTGCGTGTCCGGCGGACAGAAGTGCCGGCGCATGCTGCTTTTTACCTGTTGCGTATGCACCGCAGACCAGTCTACCGGGCCGGCAGCGTGCAATCTGTGATCTGCGAGTATGGTGTCAAACAGTGGCTCGGTGCCATAAGTCCCGTACTCCAGTGTGACGAAGCAGGACGAGGTGCGCATGATTGCATGCCAGCCATAGTCCATGAGGCCGAGTTTTGGCACTGATGATGAGGTGCCCGCCAGCGGCAGGGTAACGGCATCGCCATACCAGTTACGGGCAACGCGGGTGCCGTCACTGTCCGGTTGGTGATCGCAGATAATTTCGCCATAACCATAGGGTCCCAGACCGGTATGCAGGTCAATCACCGCCAGCTGCTTTTCGCCAAGGGTAAAATCATTGATCAGCTTCTCGATCATCTGGCGGGCGTGGGATTTGCCAAAGCCGCCAAAAAAAGGACCGACGGGATCCATATACTGACCACCGCTGACGGCAATCTCCAGAGCGGTCTGGCCGTGTTTTTCACCATACAGACGCAGGCCCTCAGCGCGTGCGCGGGAGTCCTCCATCATCAGCAGATCGCGTAATGCCAGATAGCCTGAGTTGGGCGGGGGCGGTTGATCAAAATCGATGAAGTTGCGGTTCAGATCGATACCGTCGTGATCGCAGCGCCGATCCCAGGCCATGCCCCAGGGATTGAGGGCATGAATCAACAGCACGGCGGTATCCGCCGGTGGCTGCCAGCCACGCTCAATGGCCTGATGAAGAAAATCCGCCTGCACAGCGCTGCCGGCCCAGCCTTCGGCGCCATGGGTGCCACTGATCAACACCAGCACTTTGCGGGCGCCGTCAGAGCCCAGCCAGGCGACGTTGGTAAACAGCGCCTCTCCGGCCGGACCTGTGGCCGGGCAGAGGTGATGGTCACAGAACAACAGCCTCGGCGTTGCCGAGGCGAGACGGGTGAACTGCTCACTTGCGTCTTCAACGCTGGCGCTAAACAGGCGAAGTGATGTGGGCGGAAACACAGGCGATAACATAATGCAGCACGACACATTCCGGCAGACCAGCGTAGCCGGATTTCCGTCGCGGCGACAGCTCAGTCCTGATGAAGCGTTTCCAGCGGGCACTCCACGGTACTGCCGTCTTCCCGGGTCACATACAGCATTCCTTCGCTGATCATCACCTGCCAGTTGATTTGCCGTGGCAAGTCCGTTGCCAGTTGCTGCATCACTTCCCATGACAGGGTTTGCACGCTGACACCTTTCAGCTGGCGAATGGCGGCGCCCTGTTTTTGCCACCAGACTGGCTGACTACGCAGATAGCCGAGTACCGAGACTTTGCGTCCCTGACGTGCCGCTTTTTTCAGCCGCTCAGGTTCCGGTTCACCCACTTCAATCCAGTGCACCACATCACCGCCGTCATCGTGCAGCCAGAGATCGGCTTCTTCGGGATTCGACAGGCCCTTGCCGAAGCTGAGGCGCTCATCGGCGTGCAGGCACCAGGCCAGCACCCGCGCCACCATCCGCTCAGCGGTTTCCGACGGGTGCCGAGCCACCTTGAGAGAGTGGCTGCCGTACTGATTGCGATCCTGGTCGGCCAGATCAATACGAAAAACATACAGGGTGGCGCCGATTGCCATAATGAAAAGACCTTATATTTCAGTGAACTGGTGCTGTGGTGTCAGGATGGCGTGTTTCTTCGCGTCAAGCGTGACTTATTGGTCACTATACTCTCGTCATGTCCCGCACAGAGCCGTGCATTACTGTCGGCAACCATAACAACACAGGGAAGCGCAGGCGATGAAAACTCTATATCTGATCTCTTTACTGCTGCTGGCGCCATGGGCCGGCGCTCAGCTGGTTGTACTGCAAACGCCCGCCGGTACGGTTATTAACGACAGCGTTTCATTTAACGGTGAAATTTATAACGGCGACTGGTATCTGCCCAATGGCCCGGCCATTGGTGCGGTCTATTTGCAGCACGGCTTTACCCGTGGTGGCGGCAATTACCGCGATCTCGGTGTGGCGCTGATGAACCAGGGCATGCTGGTGCTCAGTATCAATGCGCCGATGAGTGGCGGGGCCGGTGATCTTGCCGTGCGCGTTGCTGATGTGCTGGCGAGCAATCCGCCGCTGCCGCCGGATGGCCGCCCATTTCCGTCAGCGCTGGTGCTGTCCGGGCATTCCGCCGGTGGTTTGCATGTCAGCCTGATCGCGGAGCGGCTGGTGCAGACCGGCAATGCTGCCAATTTGCGTGGTCTGGTGTTGCTTGATCCGGTCAATGCCTTTGGGCCGTTCGGTCGGGCCATGGATGTGCTGGCGCCAACCCCGGTTCCGGTGCGGGCAATCACTGCCAACGGTTCGCTGTGCAATACCTTTAATGACACTCAGGGCGCGCTGCGACACCTGCCGCGGCAGTATGTCGGCATCAAGCTCACGGACCGTTCGACGCATGTTGATTCGGAGGGAAATAACACCGATCTGCTGGCGCAGATCGCCTGCGGTTTTCCTGTCGAGAGAAATATCGTGGCGCTACGTGATTTTGCCGTGGCCTGGGCAAAGGACATGCTTGATGGCGGTTACAGCACGGATTTTTATCCTGGCGGTGCGCGCCTGAATGGCCTGCTCAATGCCGGGCAGGCGCGCTTGCTGAAGGACTCCAGCGGTGCCTGGAGTACGGTCCTGCAGGAATCTGTGGGCGGCAGTATCTATTCGGAGAAGCGTTACACCATTACCGTGCCGGAGCTGGCAGTGGGACAGGTGGAGATCACCACGCGTGGTGGCAGCGGCAATGCCGACCTCTATGTGCGTCGTGACGGTGATGTCTCGGTGTGGAAATACGACTGCCGTGACACCGGGTCAGGTAACAACGAGACCTGTGTGCTGTACGGGCCGGGCACCTATCAGATCATGCTGCGAGCGGGACTGTTCGGCTATTCCGGGTTGACACTGAAGGCGCGTTACTTCGAGTACTGATTGAAGACTTCAGACAGAAAGGCCTCGCCATCGGTCGG
>JBFHPX010000167.1:0-5638 GCA_041592575.1 Alcanivoracaceae bacterium | reverse complement strand
GAAAGAAAAGCCCGCGGGGCGGGTTTTCCATTCGGCATAGGCAAGGCGAGCGCGATCAAGCAACATACGGTGTCATCAGCCACCACGCGCCTTGCGTTCCTTGTCCGCCAGAAACTCGATGACTTCGAACAGCTCCATCGGGCTCTTCAGATTCTGGCGCAGGATCACGTACTTGCCGTTGACCGTGAACGCCGGCACACCGGTGATTTTCGATTCGCGAGAGATGGCATCCGCCTGGCGGATTTTGGTAGAAACACCAAATGAGGCATAAAGCTCGTTGAACTCCTTCGGCTCAACACCATACTTGCGGAAGAAGTTGGTCAACGCCGGCACGGTAAACAGCGGCTCGCGATGCTTGTGAATGGCATCAAACATCGGCTTGTGCATCTTCTCCAGCAGACCTTTGCTCTGGGCGACATAGAAGGCCCGGGCCAGTGGTTCTGCGCCATTGATAAACAGCACCGGGCTGCGGACAAAATCGATATCCGCCGCCTTGCCGGTTAACCACTGCTCTACCAGCGGCTCGGTGTCGTAGCAGTGCGGGCAACCATAGAAGAAGAATTCACGCACTTCGATCTTCGACGGATCATTTACCGCCACTGGCTTGTCAAGTACGCGATAGTGAGTATCGGCAGCAAACCGGGCATGGTCTGTGGATTCCGCACAGGCACTGACAGAAACGGTCAGACCCAGCGCTGTCAAAAGTACGGACAGATAACGCAACATGTGTTTCTCCTGATGAAAGGTGCCGGATCGCCGGCCTTGCTCCCTGTCGGACACAGTGCCGACGGAAAATATCCCGATGACCGCTCCGAGAGTCCTCTTTTTTACCGTAATGAAACAAAAAAGGCAGCCTCAGGCTGCCTTTTTTGCTGACCGTGACCAGAATTACTTGCCAAGACCGGCAATATAGCTGGCCACTGCCTGAATTTCAGCGTCAGACATCTTCGCCGCCACCGCCTGCATCATGCCCAGCGAGTCGCCGTCAGCATCATTGGCACGGTAAGCCGGCGCACCGATATCCTTGCGGCCGGCAGCGCGGAAGGCTCGCAGTTGCGCCTCGGTGTAGCTGGCGTGCTGGCCTGCCAGCGACGGGAACCCGGCCGCATCAATACCCTGCCCGGCCGGACCATGGCAACCGGCACAGGCAGCAACGCCGCTGTCCGCATTGCCGCCACGGTAAAGGCGCTCACCCATGACAACCAGCTCTAACTTGGCACTGCCGCCCTTGATGGTCTTGCCGGCATAGTACGCCGCCAGATCCGCCATGTCCTGCTCGCTCAGGCCAGCAGCCTGACCTTGCATGATGGCGTTCTTGCGGGCGCCGGTCTTGTAATCCTGCAGTTGCTTGATCAGGTATTTCTCACCCTGCCCGGCCAGCGACGGGAAATCGCCGCCCGGGCTGTTACCGTCCTGGCCGTGGCAGGCCGCGCAGACCGCCGCCTTCTTTTCACCGGCAGCGGCATCACCAGCGGCCAGGGCCGGCAGGGAGAAAGCGGTGGCCAGCACTACTACTGCACAATTCAGCTTGTTCATCTATCGGTCCTTACTTCGACATGTATTCGATCAGGGCTTTGAAATCTTCATCGGTACAGGTGTTGCACATACCCATAGGTGGCATGCCACCAATACCGGATCTGGAGTTCTTTATCAGCGTTTCCATGCCCTTTTCCAGGCGTGGGGCCCAGGCCGCCTTGTCACCCATTTTCGGCGCACCAGCAGCACCGGTGGAGTGACAGAAGGTGCAGCTGGACTTGTATTTCTCCTCAACATTGGCGGATGCCGCCATGGCGAGGCCGGAAAGCAGCAGGGTAACCATCAACTTGCGCATATCGGTCTCCGGAACGCACCGACCGGAAGGTCGGTAAAGAAGGAGTTTGCGTCTGGCGCCGGGTTTCGGTAGAAAGCCCGGACGCGGGCCGGCGGCGATTATATACCAGCACCACCGGCTGTCATACCCGTAATCAACGCAAGGATTTACCGTGTCCGCTCCCGTGAAGATGCACCCGGTGGAGCAGATTCTGCGCCAGATCCGCTTCGACAAGAGCGCGCAGAAGATGTCCCAGTGCCCACCGGACGAAGGCTTCGAGATCGCCTTTGCCGGCCGTTCGAACGCCGGCAAGTCCAGCGCTATCAACCGGCTGTGTGGCCAGAAATCGCTGGCTCGGACCTCGAAAACCCCGGGCCGCACCCAGTTACTGAACTTTTTTGCCGTGGACGAACAGCGCCGGATCGTTGACCTGCCCGGCTATGGCTACGCCAAGGTCGACCGCAGCACCCGCGACGCCTGGCAGCAGGAAATCGATGGCTACCTGTCCGGCCGTGAATGCCTGAAGGGCCTGATCCTGCTGATGGACGTACGCCACCCGCTGAAGGATTTCGACCAGATGATCGTGCAGTGGGCCGCTCAGGCCAACATGCCGCTGCATATCCTGCTGACCAAGGCAGACAAGCTCAAGTATGGCGCCGCCAAGACCATCCTGCTCAATACCCTGAAAGAGCTGGCCGGGCATCCGGCACCGCTGTCGATACAGCTGTTCTCGTCCACCGCCGGCACCGGCAGCGACGAAGCCTGGGACAAGATCGGTGAGTGGCTGAAGCTGCCGACATAAAAAAACCCCCGACAGCAACCGGGGGGATCAGCTGTCGAGGGCACTTGCCACGCCGGTCTCTGGGGAAAGACCGACGCTGTTCAGAGACTGCAGGCCGGCGGGATCGGGGGATCGGGGGTTACCAGCCTGCAATCAGTAGCTATGACTGGGGGCTTTCCGGAAAGTTCACTGCCTCCAGGGCTCTCCCCGGGTATTTTTTACCTTTTTTTCCTGCCGGTGCATGGCCGCCTTAGCGAGCAGATGCGCCGAAACCGGCGCGGTGATGAACAGAAACAGGGTGATCAACACCTCATGCACGCTGAGTACGCCGGTTTTCGCGGTAAAGAAGATCAGCGATGCCAGAATAATACTACCCACGCCCAGCGTCGTGGCCTTGGTCGGTCCATGCAGGCGGGTATAGAAATCCTGCAGCCGCACCAGACCGATGGAACCAATCAGGGTAAAGGTCGCCCCCGTCAGGATCAGGAATGACACCAGTATTTCCACCGCCAAGGCCATGAACCTGCTCCCGCTATTCGATGATGTCGCCACGCAACAGATACTTTGCCACCGCCACCGTGCTGACAAAGCCGATCAGCGCAATCAGCAGCGCTGCCTCGAAATAGAGACTGGTGCCGGCATGAATGCCGAACAGAACAATCAATGCAATACTGTTGATGTACAAGGTATCCAGCGCAAGAATCCGGTCCGGCAGGGTTGGCCCGATCAGGATGCGCCAGCCACCGAGCAGCAACGCTGTGCCAACCATAAAAAACCCGATCATCAATGCCGTGCTCAGCATCCGAATATCTCCTTCAACGGCGCTTCGTAACGCTTTTTGATGGTGGCAATCATTTCCGGAATATCGGCAACATCAAGTCCGTGCACTAACAGCACTGTGCGATCCCGACTGACATCTGCAGACACGGTGCCGGGGGTCAGGGACACCACGCTGGCGAGTACGGTGATAACAAACTCATCGCGGATATCCAGCGGCACCTCGACGAACGCCGGCCGCAATCTGGAAGGCGAGCCGAGCACCAGCTTGGCCACGGCAAGATTGGCGACAACGATATCGCGGTGAACCAGCAGCAGGAATGACAGCAGCTTCCAGGGCTTCTGGATACGAGGCCGACTAAGCCAGAAAGGTTGGGTCAGCACAGGAATCAACCAGGCAAAGAAAACTCCCAGCACCATCTGCCCCGCAGAAAAATCATTGGCGAGCAAAAGCCAGAGGCACCACATCACCAGACTCAATAGTGGACTGGGCCAGAAGCGCTTCATTGCCCTGTCCCCTGTTCACCAAGCACAGCTTCAATATAGAGCTGGCTGTCCATCAGTTGCTCGGCAACGGAACCCATGGCTTCATAAGTCGGCCCTGCAGATACTATTAATGCGAATGTCATGGCCAGCAGTAGCAGCAACGGCAGCAAATCGCTGAATGGCATTTTCTCGGCAAAAACATCCCGCTGTTGCCGCCAGAACACCGTCGAGCCGGCCCGACTGAACGCCACCAGCACCATCAGACTACTGCCCAGCAACGCAGCCCAGAAAAATCCTGCCGGCACCGCCTGAAGCAACAGTAGTTTGCCAATAAATCCGGATAATGGCGGCAACCCGACCAGCATCACCGCCAGAAGAACAAACAGAATACCCAGTGACGGGTGCAGATCATTACCGCTGCGCAACTGATCCGCCAGCAAGCCTCGTCGCGAACTGATCAGGCCAACCAGCAGGAACAGCGCAGCGGCACTCCAGGTCGAGTGAAGCAGATAGTAAAAACCGGCCGCCCACGCCTGTATCGTTGCAACAGTAATCACCGCCATCAGCGAACCCACCGATACCAGCACCAGCCATGCTGTCAGTGCAGCAAGCCGGGTCGCCGCCAGAGCGCCCACGGCAGCAAACAACAGCGTCGCCAGCGCCAACCCCCACAACCACGGCGCCACCAGCCCATCAAGGGGGCTGGCATCATGACCAAACAGCAACGGCCAGAGTCGCCAGATCGCGTACAGGCCGACCTTGGTCATAATGGCAAACAAGGCAGCCACCGATGCGCTTGCTGCAGAGTATGCGCCGGGCAACCAGAAACTCAGCGGTAGCAACGCCGCTTTCAGTGAAAATACCAGCAGCAACAGCGCGCCGCTGACCTGAAGCAACATCGGTGAAACCACATTGCCTTGCTGCATCGCCCTGCTGACGTCGGCCATATTCAGGGTGCCGGTCGCCGCATAGACCAGACCAAGACCGAACAGAAACAGACTCGAACCGGTCAGGTTAAGGACTACATAATGGATCCCCGCACGCGCTCGATCAGCTCCCTGACCATGCATCAGCAAGGCATAGGAGGCGATGAGCAGCACTTCAAAAAATACGAACAGATTGAAAAGATCACCAGTGAGAAACGCGCCATTTACGCCGAGCAGCTGGAACTGGAACAGGGCATGAAAGTTGGCTCCGTTCTGGTCATCGCCACGACAGGCGTGCAGATATACAGGCAAAGCCAGCAGCGCGGTAACTGCCAGCATCAGCGCCGCCAACTGATCCAGCACCAGCACGATGCCAAATGGTGGCGCCCAGTTGCCAAGCCGGTAAACGGTAATTTCCCCCGATGCCGCCTGAAGCCACAACAACACTGCCACCGGTACCAGCACCGCCGTGGCCAGCAACCCGGTGAGCCGGCGAAGCCAGAGACGCTGTCTGGCTTCCAGCAGGATCAGCAGACCGGCAAACAGCGGCAACAGGATCGGCAGGATAATCAGATGCGAGGCCATCAACGACGCTCCTCATCGGCGGCATCCTGCTCAACAGTCTTGCCATCGACATGATCGGTACCGAACTCGCCCCATGCGCGCAGCGCCAATGCCATCAGAAATGCGGTCATGGCAAAACCGATCACGATGGCCGTTAGCACCAGCGCCTGCGGCAGTGGATCGGTATAGTTTGATGTCTCGCCAATCACCGCGGGTGCTTGCGCGCGCAGCCGTCCCATTGCAAACAGGAAAATATTCACCGCATAGCTCAGCATGGTCAGACCAAGCACCACG
>JBFHPX010000166.1:0-5708 GCA_041592575.1 Alcanivoracaceae bacterium | reverse complement strand
TTCCTCGCCCTGCAGGACGACAGCCTCTACCAGGGCGACAGCGACCTCAGTATTCATATCGAAGCGGACAAGGACGCCGGCACCCTGACCATCCGTGATAACGGTATCGGCATGAACCGCGACGAAGTGGTCGCCAATCTGGGCACCATCGCCAAATCCGGCACCGCCGAGTTTCTGAAAAACCTGTCCGGTGACCAGAAAAAGGATTCGCGGCTGATCGGCCAGTTCGGTGTCGGTTTCTACAGCGCCTTTATCGTTGCCGAAAAGGTCGAAGTGTTTACCCGCAAGGCCGGGACTGATTCCAAAGACGGCGTCTACTGGAGCAGCGAAGGCAATGGCGAGTTTGATCTGGGTGACGCCGAACTGACTGAGCGTGGCACCCGCATCGTCCTCCACCTGCGCGACGATGAGAAAGAGTTTCTGGAACCATGGCGCCTGAAAAGTCTGGTACGCAAATACAGCGACCATATCGCCATCCCGGTGCTGGTGCGCGATCAGAAACCGGCAGAGGAAGAAGGCAAGGAACCGGTCGTCAGCTGGGACCAGGCCAATACCGCCACCGCGCTGTGGACCCGCAACAAGAGCGAGATCAAGGACGAGGAGTATCAGGAGTTTTACCGCCACGTTTCCCACGACTTCGCCCCGGCACTGGCGTGGAGCCACAATCGGGTCGAAGGCAAACTGGATTACACCTCGCTGATCTATGTGCCCGAGAAAGCACCATTCGATATGTACCAGCGGGAAAAACCCCATGGCCTGAAGCTGTATGTGCAGCGCGTCTTTATCATGGACGACGCCGAGCAGTTCCTGCCACTGTATCTGCGCTTTATCAAAGGCATTGTCGACAGCAATGATCTGTCGCTAAACGTATCCCGCGAAATCCTGCAGCAGGACAAAACCGTCAGTTCCTTGAAAAACGCGCTGAGCAAGCGCGCCCTGGACATGCTGGAAAAACTCGCCAGGGACGAACCGGAGAAATACCAGACCTTCTGGAATGCTTTCGGCAACGTGCTGAAGGAAGGTCCGGCGGAGGATTACAGCAACCGTGAGGCCATTGCCAAGCTGCTGCGTTTTGCCACCACCCACACCAGTGACGCCACCCAGAGTGTCAGCCTGACTGACTATGTCGCGCGGATGAAGCCCGATCAGAAAGAGATCTACTACATTGCTGCCGACAGCCACCAGAATGCGCTCGGCAGCCCACACCTGGAAATCTTCCGCAAGAAAGGCATTGAAGTGCTGCTGCTGTCGGATCGTATCGACGACTGGCTGATGAGCCATCTGAACGAGTTCGCGGGCAAGCCGCTGCGCGATATCGCCCGTGGCGAGCTGGATCTGGGCGCTCTGGAAGATGCCGAAGAGAAAAAAGCCAAGGAAGAAACCGACAAGGAATTTGCCGATCTGTGCAAACAGATTGCCGAGACTTTGAAGGATGACGTGGAAACTGTGCGCACCACCCATCGTCTGACCGACTCGCCAGCCTGTCTGGTGGTACAGGAAGATGATATGGGCGCGCAGATGCGCCGGATTCTGGAGGCGGCCGGGCAGAAGCTGCCGGACAGCAAGCCGATTCTGGAGATCAATCCGCAGCATCCGCTGGTGCAACGCCTGAAGCAGGAAAGCAACGGCGGCCGCAGTGATGATCTGATCGCGGTGATTCACGAACAGGCCCGGCTGGCCGGCGGCGACAGCCTGAAAGACGCCGCCGCCTATGTGCGCCGGATCAACAAGCTGCTGCTGGAGTTGTCGCCACAGTCCTGATCTGTATCAAACCACACATGGGGCGTCGCTATGACGCCCCATTGCCTCCTGCGTCCTCAACCGCAACAATGCCCGGGTGACCCCGGAGCCTGCCATGATCTCTGCCCGCCGCCGCCATCTGGTGTTTTCACTGGTGATGTCCTGCTTTATGTCGCTGCTGATGTCGGCGGTAATCACCCTGATCAACACCGGTATGGACATGCAGTTTCCGCTGCGCTGGCTGAAGGCCTGGATTGTCGCCTGGGCGGTAGCATTCCCGCTGATCAGTTTTATTGCACCGCTGTCAAACCGGGTTACCGACCGACTGATAAAACTGCTCAACAGCAATAATCAGGACATCCCATGAAACCGCTCAGGATTGCGCTGGCGCTGATCATTGCTGGCCTCGCTTCGCTGGGGCCGGACGATCCGTCCGCCCGTGCCGGCGTCGCACTGTTTGCATTGGCCGGCACACTCTGGCTCACCGAAGCCATTTCACTGACCTATACCGCGCTGCTGATCCCGCTGATCGGTGTCGCGCTCGGACTCGCTGACGTCAACACCGCCCTGCGCGGTTTCGCGCATCCGGTAATCGGCCTGTTTCTCGGCGGCTTTGCTCTGGCGGCCGCACTGTCGGCACACGGAATTGATCGCTGGCTGGCAAACCGGCTGATGCGGCTGGCACGTGGTCATGCGCTTGGTGCGGCGTTGCTGCTGGCACTGGCAACATCACTGTTATCCATGTGGATCAGCAACACTGCGGCAGCGGCCATGATGTTGCCGATTGCGCTGGGGCTTTCCGTGCCACTGGCGGCGAAATATCCGCGCTATCAATTGTTCGTCCTGCTTGGCCTGGCCTGGGGCGCCAATATCGGCGGCATTGCCACACTGGTGGGCAGCCCGCCCAATGCCATTACCGCTGCAGCGCTGGGCTGGGGCTTTGATGACTGGCTGAAGATCGGCATGCCGGTTTATGCATTACTGTTTCCGCTGGCGCTGCTGGTGCTGTGGCTGACGGTGAAGCCGGAACAGGATCTGCCCAACGTACGCAGCGGCGAAGCCATCGCCTTTCCGCAGCACCGCGCCGCCTTGCTGACCGTTGCCATTTTTCTGATTACCGTGACGCTCTGGGTATTCGGCAAACCGCTCGCAGACCTGCTCGGCATCAGCAAGGACTTCGATACCTGGGTGGCGCTGCTCGCCATCGCTCTGCTTGGCGTTAGCGGCACGCTGGAATGGCAACAGATCGAGAAGCAATCGAACTGGGGCGTGCTGTTGTTGTTCGGTGGCGGCATCACCCTGTCGACACTGATGCAGTCCTCCGGCGCCAGCGCCTGGATGGCCGGCGGTATCAGCCAGATGCTGCCGGCGGAACATCCGTGGTTGCTGTATCTGCTGGTCGCCTTGTTTGTGGTCTACCTGACCGAGCTGGTCAGCAATACCGCCAGCGCGGCGCTGCTGGTGCCATTGTTTATGCCGGTGGCGGTGGCGGTTGGTGCCAGCCCGGTGGTGACTGCTGCCATTATCGGTGTCGCCGCCAGTTGCGCCTTTATGCTGCCGGTGGCGACGCCACCCAACGCACTGGCATTCGGCACCGGCCGCATACCGCAGCGGGAGATGATCCGCGCCGGCATGCGCATCAATATCATTGCCACCTTCCTGATTGCCGGGTTGCTGATGACCCTGCTGTAGGAGCGGCCGGTCGGCCGCTCCCACTAGCCGCCAAACACCACTAATCCTTTCCTCTTATCACTCTCTGCACCGTAAGGATTAAGCCACTGGAAATTGGCGATATTTGCCATCTTCCATGTCCGTTTCCGACAGTACGCGCGGGTTTGCACCTGCCTACTATCTGCCCTGGCAGTCCGATCAACCCGGCGCAGACCGGCGATCGAGAATCTGTAATAACAATAATGAAAATCCGGAGAGACTGATGAATCGCAAAATCGCCCTGCTTCTGGCATCCGTGTTCGCGCTCGTAATCACCACCCCGAGTCACGCGTTCTGGAGCCTGTTCAACAGCAACTACACCAAAACCAAGTATCCGATCGTGCTGGCCCACGGCATGGCCGGTTTCGACAATATCGGCCCGCTGGATTACTGGTATCAGATCCCCAACGAGCTGCGCAAAGATGGCGCCAAAGTGTTCGTCACTCAGGTATCCTCGTTCGAGTCTTCCGAAGTGCGTGGCGAGCAACTGTTGCGTCAGGTGGAAGAAATCCTTGCCATCACCGGCGCCGCCAAGGTCAACCTGATTGGCCACAGCCATGGCAACCAGTCGATCCGCTATGTCGCCGGCGTGATTCCGCACCGCGTTGCCTCAGCCACATCAGTGGGCGGCCCCACCAAGGGCTCACCTGCCGCCGACCTGATCTTTCAGGTGACCCAACTCCCGGTTGTCGGCGGCCCGGGCACTGACCTGCTGACTTCTGTGGTGAACGGCTTTGGCTGGCTGATTGGTGTCGGTGCCGGCCAGAAGCTGCCGCAGGATTCCTACGCCGGCCTGAAATCACTGACCACCGCCGGCGCCACCGCTTTCAACGCCAGGTTCCCCGCCGGCGTGCCGACCAGTGCTTGTGGCGAAGGCGCCTACAGCGTTAACGGCGTGCGCTACTTCTCCTGGAGCGGCACCGGCGCCTTGACCAACCTGCTCGACCCGAGCGCTTATGCCATGGCCGGCACCGGCCTCGCCTTTGTCGGCAAGTCGGACTGGCAAAACGACGGCCTGGTCGGCCGCTGCAGCAGCCATCTGGGCAAGGTGATCCGCGACAATTACTACATGGATCACCTCGACGAAGTGAACCAGATTCTCGGTCTGGTCAGCATATTCGAAGCCAACCCGAAATCGGTATTCCGCCAGCATGCCAACCGGTTGAAAAACGCCGGTCTGTAAACAAAAAAACTCGCAATACAAACAGGGCGCCCGCAAGGGCGCCTTTTTCGTTTACGCCTTTATGTTTACGCCTTTCTGCCACAACACCCGCCCCGACTTTTCCATCAATAACCTTTCGCCGCACTGAAGCAACACTACCCCTACAACCGCATACGCCATCGGCATTAGGGCGTCTCAAGCGGGTCATGCGCAGGAATGAGTCGCGCTGTATTTGGCAGAATTTGGCCCCTGTGTTGGCCATTCTAGTCACTGGGTTAGCGGCGGCGACTGTCTACTATTTCACCACGCAGTCCGATCCTGCCGGCGCAGACCGAAGATGATCGAGAGTCTGAAATAAAAATAATGACAAAGAGGATCAAACGATGAATAACAAGATCACCTTGCTGCTGGCCTCCGTTTTCGCGCTTGTCGTGTCCACGCCCAGCCACGCATTCTGGAGTCTGTTCAGTAGCAACTACACCAAGACCAAGTACCCGATCGTACTGGCACATGGTCTGGCAGGCTTCGATAACATCGGCCCGCTGGATTACTGGTATCAGATCCCCAACGAGTTGCGCAAAGATGGCGCCACCGTATTTGTCGCCCAGATGTCCTCGTTCAATTCCTCCGAAGTCCGCGGTGAACAGTTACTGCGCCAGGTGGAAGAAATCCTTGCCATGACCGGCGCTGCCAAAGTCAATCTGATCGGCCACAGCCATGGCAGCCATTCCGTTCGCTATGTTGCGGGCGTGATTCCACACCGTATTGCCTCGGTTACTTCGGTGGGCGGCCCGAACAAGGGCGGACCGATGTCCGCTGACGCAGGCTCAATCGGATCTTCGTTGCAGAACGGTGCCGGCTGGCTGATCGGCTTCGCCGCCGGTGAACAGCTGCCGCAGGATGCTGCTGCCGCGATGCAGTCTCTGAGCAAGGAAGGCAGCGCCGCTTTCAACGTGAAATTTCCGGCCGGCGTACCAGTCACTGCTTGTGGCGAAGGTGCTTACACCGTGAATGGCGTGCGCTACTACTCCTGGAGCGGCACTGGCAGCATGACCAACCTGCTTGACCCGGGCTCCTATGTGCTCGCCGCCAGCAG
>JBFHPX010000165.1:0-5724 GCA_041592575.1 Alcanivoracaceae bacterium | reverse complement strand
GTTGGCAAAACGCAGCTGGCGCTGACGCAGGGCGCTTTGCAGGGTATTCAGGGTGCGATCAATATCGTCCTGTTTGCGCTTGCCGGGTTTTGTATCTGCTTGAGGCTCTGCCGGTGCTGCGGCCGACGCGACCACAGTGCGCAGGGCCGGTGGCCGTGGCAATGAATCGGGCCAGTTGTCGACAAGGCCATGTTCATCCGCGCGGCGCCAGTGTTCGATCAATGCCAGCCACTGCTGCTCAAGCTGCTGGTAGCGGTCGGCCAGCGGCGCCTCGGCGCTGACAATATCGCAGGCTTCCTGCCAGCGTCGTTGCTGGCTGGCGAGCAGCGCGCTCAGGCTGTTGGCTGGCTGCCATTCCTCTGCATCGGCAAGGGCTTTCAATGATTCCTGCAGCGTGTCCGCGGCGGCAACAAGTTCAGCCAGTGCTGTGTGCCGCTGCTTTTCCTGCTCGTTTTGTTGATGCCATTCATCAATTCGCTGCTGGCACTGTTGGATGACAGCGGCGGCGCGCTCACACTGTTGTTCGGTGGCATTCGCCGTGACCTCGGTCCAGCTCTGACTGAGCTGCTGCAGGCGCGCAGCATAGAGGTTGTCAAAGGGGCGCTTGAGATGAGCCTGAAGGTAATCAATCAGTTCCTCCGCCCGCTGCTGATGCTGCTGTTGTTGGTATTGTTGCTGTTGCTGTTGCTTGAGCTGCTCGCGCGCCATTCTGACTACTTTCTTGTCGCGACCATCTCGGGCCAGCCGGCGCAGGTTATCGGGGTCGGTCAGTCTGGCAGCAACACTGATTCTCAATTCGGCATCGGCACCATCCAGCGCCAGTGTCATCAGGGTTGCCTGGTCATGGATGCGGTTGGCAGCGGCGAGGCGTGTGGCACTGTCGATGCCGTCGCGGGCAACGGCGGCCAGCACCGGCTGATTGTCGGTCAGGCCGATCACCCTGAGCCTGTTCTCCACTGACAGCCCGGGCAGGACGCCGGCGAGCAGTGCCTGCACCTGCAGGCTGGCAACCTCACGCACCGCTGCATCACTGTCGCGCTGGATGACCTGGTCCAGCAGTTTCAGGTCAGTCAGCCGGCGTACTGCAGCGGTGCGTACAGAAGCACTGGCATCGCCTCGGGCAAGGGTGGCCAACGCCACCGCGTCGCTGGCCGGGCTCAGGCCAGCGATGGCTCTTTCGCGGATGTTTGCATTGGTGTGTTGCCAGCGGGGCTTGAAAAAGCGACTGAACATAAGGTCCTCAAAAACGCATGGCGGTGAAAATTTGCCTGATCATAACGGCGATAGCGACGAATCAGTAGCGATGCTTTCCGGCCGCATCACGGAGCCAGCGCTGCCAGCCGGATTCCAGTGCGGCATAACCTCCCTGCCAGTGCCGCTCTATCAATTCCCGGCTGGTGGCCTCGCGGGTATGCTCGGTGGTCAGCAGGCGATTGATCAGCTTGCGTCCCTCGCCGGAATCCATCAGGTACCAGACCAGTGACCAGCTTGCCGCATAGGAGAGGTTGTCGGGACCATTGGCTGCATACCACTGCTGGTGCGGTACGCTGATGATTCTTGCGAGGCGACCCGATTGTTCTGTGAAGCGGTGCCTGCGAAGGGTATCAAGCCAGTGACCATTCAGAGGAATGTCAGCACTCAGGCCGTGGATCTGCAGCTGTTCGAAATACTCTGCCAACCCCTCGTTGAGCCAGGTCGGAATGTAGTGGCTATTGCCGGCCGAGATGGCGTGGGAGCATTCATGGACGATCAGCTGTATCAGTGCGCGCTGATTGGGTATTGCCCAGGTTGTAATCTGGTTGCTGGAGGTACTGTAGAAGCCGGCGGCATTCTCCAGAACCGGCGCTACCTTTTTTTGATAGGCGCGAAACTCATTCTCTGTGCCATAGATGGTAATGCGAAATTCGCGGCCATCCGGGTAATCAATGCCCAGTGCCTGACGGTAGATGGCAAATATCTTTTTTGCTGCCACAGACAGGCGATCACGCAGTGGTACCGGGACCTGATAATTGACGCCGGCTATGACAATATCAAACGGCAGGGCTTCACTGTAGCGATCTGACAGGTTCTCCGTCGCCGCCTGCTCCGGGGGCTTGTCGCCAAAGTGCAGCTTGCCGCTGGCATCGCGCCACTGGTAGATCCCGCTGGCCGCCGAATCGGCCGACAGCAGCATCAGGAGTCCAGTCGCGATGCCAGCAAGGCGTCTTTTTCTGCCCACAGGTCTGCTACCCATTGTTGGAATTTCTGTCGAAAGGCAGGATCGTTTTCGTAGTCGCCCTGCGATGCCCATGCGGGAATTTCATGCTGCTGGACAATGACCTGCACGTCCTTGATGGCGCCGCCAAGAAATGCGAGCAGGGTGCGTGGTGCGCCGCGAGGATAGATAATCGTGACATTCAGCAGCGTGCGCAGATGCCCCGACATGGCGCCAAGCGTGAAGGCGGCGCCGCCGGACTTGGGTTTCAGCAGGTGGCGATAGGGGGACTGCTGCTTGTCATGTTTGTCTTTGCTGAAGCGGGTGCCTTCGACAAAATTCATTACTGAGGTCGGGAACATGGCGAACTTTTCGCAGGCAGCCCGGGTGGTTTCCAGGTCCTTGCCTTTCAGCTCCGGGTTTCTTTCAATCTCTTCACGGCTGTAGCGCTTCATGAAGGGGAAGTCCAGTGCCCACCAGGCGTCACCGAGCAAGGGGACCTTGCGCAGTTCCTGCTTGAGAAAAAATTTCAACATCGGAATGCGGCGATTAAACAATCTCTGCAGAACCAGAATGTCCGCCCAGGACTGGTGATTGCTGACGACGAAGTACCACTGCTGTTTGCTCAGCTTGTCTATTCCTTCCACTCGCCAGTGGACGCTGCTGAACAGGGCGATGATCAGGTTGTTCACGCTAATCCAGAACTCGGCGATCCGTACCAGTCCATGAGACAGCGCCAACTGGGCGCCATTACTCTTGATCAGCAGTTTAATCACTACCAGCAGGTACAGCGGGATCATGGCGAAGAAGGTGTTCAGGAACATGGCTGCCAGCGCCAGGCCGCCGCGAATCTTGTGAAACAGGTTCATGGGATGGTTGTACTCCGCTGGTGAACATCCGGATCAATGATTTTGAGCATCCCTGTCATTGGTGTCCCTGACCGGGGCGACTAAGCTGCCGCCATTGTCTGTCAATTTTCGGAGAGCATACCATGGCCGGACCGTTGTCTTCCCTCAAGGTGCTGGATTTCAGTGCGCTGCTGCCGGGGCCGTTCGGGACCCTGATTCTGGCCGATCTCGGGGCAGATGTCCTGCGGGTGGAGTCACCGACCCGGCCGGATATGGTGCGCATGCTGCCGCCTTTGGACGAAGGTATTTCCGCGGTCCATGGCTACCTGAACCGCTCCAAACGCTCTCTGGCGGTGGATCTGAAAAAGCCGGAAGGGGTTCAGGTTATCCATGAGCTGATCAAGGACTATGACATTCTGGTGGAGCAGTTCCGCCCCGGCGTCATGGCCAAGCTGGGTGTTGGCTACGAGCAGCTACGCGCGGTCAATCCACGGCTGATCTATTGCTCCATCACCGGTTATGGGCAGGATGGTCCGTACCGTGATCGGGCGGGTCATGACATGAACTATCTGTCGATCGCCGGCATGACGGCCTACAACGGCCGGCGTGACTCCGGCCCGGCGCCGATGGCATTTCAGGTGGCGGACGTTGCTGGTGGTTCCTGTCATGCGGTGATGGCGATTCTGGCGGCGGTGATCGAGAGACAGCACAGCGGTGAAGGGCAGCACATTGATATTTCCATGACTGATGCGGCCTTCAGTCTGCATGCCTTGACTGCGCCGCCGGCACTGCTTGGTGGCGAAGACCCGCAGCTGGAGGGAACCCAGCTGAACGGCGGTTCCTTCTATGATTGCTATGAGACGGCCGACGGCCGCTGGTTCTCGGTGGGCGGCATTGAGCCGCAGTTTTTCAGCCAGTTCTGTCAGGCCATAGGCAGGCCGGATCTGGCCGGACGGGGGCTGGCCATGTTGCCGGAGATTGTCGCTGAGGTGAAAGCTGGTATTCGGGAGGCAATGAAGAAGAGAACTTTTGCCGAGTGGGAGAGTATCTTTGCCGCGCTGGATTGTTGCACCGAGCCAGTCCTGTCGTTCAGCGAGGCGTGTCAGCACCCGCAAATTGTCGCCAGGAACATGCTGGTTGAGGTGCCGACACCGGGTGGCGCAAGGCAGCGTCAGGTTGCCTCGCCTTTCAAGTTTTCCCGCAGCGCGCCTGAGTATCGCTTCAGCGGTACCCGGCTGGGCTCCCACAGTGATGAGGTGCTGGCCGAGCATGGCTTCAGTGCCGAACAAATCGCGGCATTGCGAAGATCCGGAGCCGTCGCCTGAGTGGATGCAGTGTCGGCAACGTTGCCGATACTGTGATCCCTGTTTCGCACTTGCTGATGCTCGCTTATGCTTGGCGGTATGAACTCGCTCTGGCACTGCCGCTTGCTGATGATTGTCTTTGCGCATGCAGGGCCGATTTCCTTGCCGTTGTTGGCGCAAGCCGGCGAACAGGCAGAGGCCGTCCCCGAGGTGGTCGCCTCGGCCAGCGTGCCCTGTTACAACCTGGCCGCTGGCATGGGGGAGGAAGCGCTGCTGGATCGTACCCATGCCAGAATGTCCAGAAGCGTATGCTGGCCGAGTCAGTGGTTTGACCGTTTTTTTGCCAATCCGGATGACTTGCTGGATGATCCGGCCAGCACATTGTTGAGGGTCATTGGTGGCTACCGCTGGCAGGACAATGGTGATAGCGGCGATGAAGTTCGTGTTCGCGCCAGTGTTGACTTGCCGAACGCCTCACGACGTCTGCGCCTGACTTTTCGTAATGACGATGACATTAACGAGGATTTCGCAGCCCCCACCGATACCCGCCCTCAGGATGTCGGTGAGAATGAAGACAGCACCTTCCGGGCGGCGCTGAACTGGGCGGCCAGACAGACCGAGCGCGACAACATTGATCTGGAAGTTGGTGTGCGCTCCCAGATCAAGACATTTGTTCGTGGTCGTTATCGCATTCGTTTGCCGATGCCGGGCGAGCGCTGGATGTTCCGTTTTACCGAGAGTCTTTACTGGATTGATGGCATTGGTGCCGGCACTCAAACCCGCTTTGAATTTGATCGGCCACTGGCTGCGCGTACGGTGCTGCGCCTGATCAGTCAGGGCGAGCATAACGAGGAGCTGGCAGAGCAGGAGCTGGGCTGGAATCTTGATCAAAGTGCTGCCATTTATATCAGGCTGAATTCGCGTGCAGCATTGCAGTACAGCGTTGGCGCACAGGGATATACGGATCCATCGGCAAATGTGGATGTTTGGCGAACCAGTATCCGGTACCGGCGCAACATCTGGCGGCCCTGGTTGTTCTGGGAGCTGGAGCCCTTTGCATTCTGGCCAAGGTTTGATGACTACCATGGTGTTTCCGGGGTGGTATTCCGGCTGGAAACCCAGTTCGGTATGTATGATGAGCTTTAAAAAAACAAAGCATAAAAAAAGCCCCGCATTGCGGGGCTTTTTTTATGCTTTGGCAGCGCGCCCGGAATCAGGCGTTGCTGTCGTTCTTCTCGTTCTCCCGGGCCTGCGCTGCGGCAGCTTCTGCTTGCTGTTGTCGGCGCAACAGACGCGGGTCATTACTGGCTCTGCCGGTACTGACTGGCGCGGCAGCAGCTGTCGGAGCTGGCGCTGGCGTTGGTGCCGGCGTTGGTGC
>JBFHPX010000164.1:0-5749 GCA_041592575.1 Alcanivoracaceae bacterium | reverse complement strand
GATACTGGCGGCCGCGGTCGTTGCCCTGGCGGTTGAGCTGGGTCGGGTCGTGGGCGACGGAGAAGAAAACCTTCAGTAGCTGGCCGAGGCTGATACGGTCAGCGTCGTAGCGGATGCGGATCACTTCGGCATGATCAGTGGTGCCGCTGCAGACCGCTTCGTAGTTGGCGGTGTCGGCGCTGCCGCCGGCATAGCCGGAGACCACTTCGAGGACACCGTCGAGGGCAAGATACACCGCTTCGGTGCACCAGAAGCAGCCGCCACCGAGGATCAGGGTCTGTTCGCCGGTTTGTGGCAGGTCCTGCTCGGGATCGGGAAAGGTGGTGTCGGGCATGGTGGTGTCCTCCTGTTCCGATGGATGATAGCGCTGGAGTGGCAGGGAAGTGTGAAAAGGATCTTGAATCCTCTGGCTCGGCAGTGAGCTTCTACGGCTTGAGTGCCTGTCAGGGGCTGCCGGGACACGCCGTGAATACATCCCTGTAGGCTTGTGTTCGACATCCCTGTCTCACACAGTCCCGTCAACCCCTGACAGGCACTCAAGCCTCACATCCTGCTGCTTGCGTGCATTTCCTCTTTCGACTTTTGTTGTCTTGGGGCTTTTGCTTCACCCCTGACCCACGGCGGCGCGGTCTCTCCGTCAGGCGTGAACGTTGCCACATCCGGAGGCTGACCTGAAGTGGAGCGAAGCGGAACAGTCAGCCCGGAGGATGCGGCGGCGGTTGCGCCCCGGCACGATGGTGACGTTGGCGCTTTTCAGCCATGGCCAGATCAGCGCAGTTAATGCCTGCAAGAAGCCAGAGTCACAACTGAGCTACCGCCCCCGACTCAATCAACGCAGCCACCTCAGCCTCGCTGAATCCGGCCCGCAACAAGGTCGCCCGGGTATCGGTGCCGGGCTTGCGCATGGATTCGGGCGTGCCACTCGGCGTGCGGGAAAAGCGCGGCGTCGGCGCATGCTGGGTGACGCCGTCGACGGCGATGAAACTGCCGCGGGCAACATTGTGTGGATGCTGCGGCGCTTCCTCCAGACCCAGAACCGGCGCAAAGCAGACGTCGCTGCCTTCCATGATTTCGCACCATTGATCGCGGGTCTTGCTGCGAAAAATCGCCGCGATCTTTTCTTTCTGTTCCGGCCAGCGCGCCTGATTCATCTGCTCGGCAAATTCTTCGCCAAGCCCGGCTTTGTCCTTCAGCAGGGCGTAGAACTGCGGTTCGATACTGCCGATGGAAATGAACTTGCCATCGGCGGTTTCATAAACGTCGTAAAAATGGGCGCCGGAGTCGAGCATATGGGTGCCGCGCCGGTCGCTGAACAGGCCATTGCTCCGCAGGCCATAGAACATCGCCATCAGTGCGGCGGAGCCTTCATGCATGGCGCAATCGATGACCTGACCCTTGCGGGAACGCTGTGCTTCCAGCAGCGCACAGACCATGCCGTAGGCGAGCATCATGCCGCCGCCACCGAAGTCGCCGATCAGATTCAGTGGCAGCACCGGTTTCTCATCGCGACGGCCGATCGCATGCAGGGCGCCGGAAATCGAGATGTAGTTGATGTCGTGGCCAGCGGACTGTGCCAACGGGCCAGTCTGGCCCCAGCCGGTCATGCGGCCATAAACCAGTTTCGGGTTACGGGCCATGCAGGCTTCCGGGCCAACGCCGAGGCGTTCGGCGACGCCGGGGCGGTAGCCTTCGAAAATGGCATCAGCGCTTTCGCACAGTTTCAGCAAGGTGGCAACGCCATCCGGGTGTTTCAGATTCACGGAAATGCTTTGCCGATTGCGAAACAACACATCATGACCACCTTCAGCGGTGGGGTTGCCGCCGGGGCGGTCAATGCGGATCACTTCTGCGCCCATGTCAGCCAGCATCATGCCGCAGAATGGGCCCGGGCCGATGCCAGACAGCTCGAGAATACGAAAACCGGAAAGCGGACCTGCCATCTGCAACCTCCATAAGTATCAGGGGAGGGAGGCTAGCAAGGATGCCGCGGCGCGCCCATGACCACACTGATCAGGGCGCACAGATTTCGTCAGGGGGTGAGGCCAGCCTTTTGCAGGGCTTTGGCCAGACGCTCGCACTGACTGCGGGCGATGGCGCTGGTCTGGTTGGCTTCGCGGGTATGGATCAGGCCGCTCCAGAGCAGGTCGCCGTTACTGCGTTGCAGGCGCAGCTCGACATCCTGTTCGCTCGCTTCGGCGACTGGCTTGTCCGCGCCGGCAAGGGTCAGTTCAAAGCCCGGCGCGCGTGGTGAGGCATCGCTGCTGGCGCGACGTTCCTGGCTGACCACGTTCTCCGGCGGCATTTGCGGCGGCAGTAGCAGCAGGGCACTGATTTCTGCGGTAAGCACCGCATCGAAGCCACGACTGCCGCCCAGCTGCAGCAGCACATCCCGTTCCGGCAGGTCCGGCAGCAGGGTATGGCTGGCGGTAATTTTCAGCTGCCTGTTGTCGAAGCTCCTTGCACAGGCGAGCTCCCAGTCACGGCGCAGTTGCAGCTCGTTGGAGTAGCCCACCAGCAGCAGGTTGCGCACAGGCGTTTCCGCGGGGCCGGCACTGTGTCGGGTGACTACCGTCGAGGTGCTGGCGCAGCCAGCACAGATCACCAGCAGGGTTGTTACCGCAATCAATCGGGTAGTGATGGTCGCGCTAGTCATGGGCGCTCCTGCGCTAGTGTTTGCCGGTCAGTGTAGCAGCGGTTTCCGGCAAAACCTTGATCCCGGTTCAGAACCAGTCAGAAACCAGCGCCGGGATATCGTCGCGGCCTCGCACGATCAGCCGGTGACGCTGGTCGGCGCCGAGGGCCGGATTGAACCAGCGCAGTTCATAGCGGGCGCTGTCGCCATGATCCTCAAGCAGGCGGATTTGCAGGTCGGTACCTTCGTCGCTGGCAACGATGTCACCAGCGTCATTCTCGACATACAGCAAGGGCTCGTGCAGTACCATCAGGGCCGGAGGCTCGGCGCGGATAGTCGCTGTCCAGTACGGTTCCAGTGGCAGTTCACCACGCACAAAGCGGGGCCTGTCGATCATGCTGCGCTCGCCACGCCAGCTGCCCGGTTCCGGCCAGAACTGCCGGCTGACCAGATCAAAACGATACTCGGCCGGTATATCACTGACTGTTCCACCGGCGCTCAGCTCGGCGCTCAGCTGTGCAAACTGTCCGCGCAGAAATGACAGTGTCTGCGGTCCGTAAATCGTGTGACCGCCTTCGTAGTATTGCAGGGCATACTCGGCCGGTGTGGTGACATAACCGAACATACCATTAGCCAGACTGGAGATTTCAACCAGCCAGTCGCCATCCGGCAATTGCGCCTGCACTTCCTTGCGGATCGCGTTGCCGCTTTCCAGAGTGATCTCCCAGGGTGCGGTCACCAGTACCAGATCATTGATGCGCAATACCTGTAGCAGGGCACGATGCGGATAGCGGTCAGCCGGCAGCAAAAGCTGCAGTTTTGACAGCATCCACTGTTTGACACCATGGCAGCCGTCGGTAAAGGCGCTGCGTGGCCAGCCTTCCTGGAAATAGGGCAACCAGGCAATCGGAAATACTTCGTCGCCATTGGCGGCGCCGGCAGTGGCGGCTCCGACAATGGCGCGCTCGCATAACCCGAAGCGGGCGTTGTCATTCAGTTCAAGCACGTTGAGCAGACGGCTGCCACTTTGCAGGGTCAGTTCATTGTTCAGCTTTGTGCCGAGGGATTGCCACAGGTTGATTGCTTCACTGGCCAGTGCCTTGCCGATCCGTCGCGAAGCAATATCGCCGCGCTCGTTCAGGTGCCAGGCTGGATTGTTGTCGGCGTGGGTGCCCTGAAACGGGCCATGCACCGGGTTAAATGGTGTGCCGGTGGATTCAATGGCAGCTTCAACATCGCGTGCCAGCCAGGCCCAGACATCGGCATGGTAGGGCGCGGTAAAGGCAGGGATGCTGGTGCCATGAATGGAGAACGCGGTCAGCGCGCCAGCGGGGTAAAAGTTGCCATCATCATGCTGCAGATCGATACGCAGCATGGTCATCTGCGGGTTGACCGCACGGAACGCCAGCGCTTCATTGATCTGCTCGGCGGGAATATCAAAGTTGTTTGCCCAGGCTTCCACCGAGCGATTACGGGTCAGTCCCCACACTGGCAACTGGCCGGTGGCAAAGCGCGCCGGGCGGCGTCGTTCGAAGGCTTCAATCACCACATCGGTTATGCGGCTGGCGAGGAACTCAAACATCACCGGGTCAAAGCCAGGCCGGTTGGCGCCGAATACATTGTAGAAATCACTGTCGAGAAAATTGGCCGGGCCGGTGTGGGTATGTGTCACCAGCAGGGTCAGGGCATGGGCGGGAATATCGGTGCGGGCAGCAATGCGCTCGGCGATCACATGATGCAACGCCAGCGAGCCGGCGCCGAGATCGAGCTGTACCAGCGCCATGGGCTCACCGCTGACGCCACGCAGGTAAAATGCTCTCGCCTTCAACCGGGTGCGAAAACCGTCCGCGTCTCTGGCCCAGGCTGAGTAACCGAACTTCGGCATGCCGATCGGCGGGGTGATATCGATCACCGCCATGCCGGCCTCTGCCTGCATCGGTGGCGGCAGCAGTTGAGGGGTCTGCAGCTGTCCGGCCAGGGCATGAGTCGGGTAGCTGGTGAAGGGGCGGCTTTCCAGATAGAGCGCCACGCCAGCGCCGAGCAGGATCAGCAAAAAAACATAGCGCCAGCGACGGGATCGGGAGCGGGCCATGGTCAGACCTCTTGTTCGGGTTAAGGCGCCAGTCTAGCGATCCGGTGACTGGCTGCAATCATATTTTGGTACGATAGTGCCGTTGTGTTCCGGTTAGGGTGGCCGGGGGGGATTCCTGTAGACTGCGCCCCCTTCGTGGCGGTCGTCTCGCTGCGTATGCCTCTGGCGCCGTCTGGCGCCGCGAACTGTCCGGAAAACCGAATGCTGCATACCTTGAAGAGAGAATGGTTCGCCAACCTGCGTGGCGATCTGCTGGCCGGTATTGTCGTCGCGCTGGCGCTGATTCCCGAAGCGATTGCCTTTTCCATTATTGCCGGTGTTGACCCCAAGGTCGGCCTTTACGCATCGTTCTGTATTGCGGTGGTCACCGCCTTTGCCGGTGGCCGGCCGGGGATGATTTCTGCCGCCACCGGCGCCATGGCGCTATTGATGGTGACACTGGTGCGCGATCACGGCCTGCAGTATCTGCTTGCCGCGACCCTGCTGACCGGCGTGTTGCAGATCATCATGGCGTTTATCCGTGTTGATGTACTGATGCGGTTTGTCTCACGTTCGGTGATCACCGGCTTTGTGAATGCACTGGCGATTCTGATCTTCATGGCCCAGCTGCCGGAGCTGGGCAGTCTGGTCTGGGTGGATGGCGCGCCGTCGCTGACCCTGATGGGCTGGCAGGTGTATGCCCTCGTAGCGGCCGGTCTGGGCATCATTTACCTGCTGCCCTTGCTGACCAAGGCGGTGCCTTCGCCGCTGGTCAGTATTGTGGTGTTGACCGGTGTGGCCATGTATCTCGGTCTGGATGTGCGCACCGTAGGCGACATGGGCGAATTGCCTGTCGCGCTACCGGTGTTTCTGTTGCCACAGATTCCGCTCAACCTGGAAACCCTGACGATCATTTTCCCGATATCGATGTCGCTGGCCGTGGTCGGTCTGCTTGAGTCGTTGATGACGGCGACCATCGTTGATGACCTCACCGATACCGATAGCAATAAACGGCGTGAATGCAAGGCGCAGGGCATCGCCAATAT
>JBFHPX010000163.1:0-5761 GCA_041592575.1 Alcanivoracaceae bacterium | reverse complement strand
CGACTGTACCGAGGGTAGAGCCCCGGCCAGAGCCTTGTCTCCCGGCCAAAGACACCATCTTCACTCACGCCGGACAAAGTGATTTAAGCCCCCCATTCGGCTAGAATGCGGCCTCCCCGCAAACCCGGTTACCGAGAAGGCCCACTCATGTTTGGTAAAGACCACACCATCGCTGCGTTCGACCCGGAAATACAGGCCGCTATCAAGGCGGAAGAGAAGCGCCAGGAGGCCCATATCGAGCTGATTGCCTCGGAGAACTATGCGTCTCCGGCGGTGATTGAAGCCCAGGGCACGGTGCTGACCAACAAATACGCCGAAGGTTATCCGGGCAAGCGTTATTACGGTGGTTGTGAGCATGTTGATGTGGTGGAGCAACTGGCGATTGATCGCGCCTGCCAGGTGTTCGGTGCCGATTACGCTAACGTTCAGCCGCATTCCGGTTCGCAGGCCAATGGCGCTGTGTTTCTGGCACTGCTGAAGCCGGGCGACACTGTGTTGGGTATGAGCCTGGCCCATGGCGGTCACCTGACCCACGGCGCGGCGCCGAATTTTTCCGGCAAGACCTATCACGCCGTACAGTACGGTCTGAATCCGGAAACCGGCCTGATCGATTATGACGAAGTTGAGCGTCTGGCCGTTGAGCACAAGCCGAAAATGATCATCGCCGGTTTCTCGGCTTACTCGCAGGTGCTCGACTTCCCGCGCTTTCGCGCCATTGCCGATAAAGTCGGTGCCTATTTGATGGTCGACATGGCCCACGTTGCCGGCCTGATTGCTGCCGGTGTCTATCCGAACCCGGTACCGTTTGCTGACGTGGTCACTACTACTACGCACAAGACCCTGTGCGGTCCGCGTGGTGGTCTGATTCTGGCCAAGCGCAATGAAGAGATCGAAAAGAAACTGAATTCCGCTGTGTTCCCGGGCATTCAGGGCGGGCCCTTGATGCACGTCATTGCTGCCAAGGCGGTGTGTTTCAAGGAAGCGCTGGCAGCAGACTTTAAAACCTACCAGCAGCAGGTGGTAAAAAACGCCAAGGCGATGGCGTCGGTTTATATCAAGCGCGGCTATGACGTGGTTTCCGGCGGCACCGAGAATCATCTGTTCCTGGTCAGCCTGATCAAGCAGGACATCACCGGTAAGGATGCGGATGCGTGGTTCGGCAATGCACATATCACCGTCAACAAGAATGCCGTACCGAATGATCCGCGCAGCCCGTTTGTCACTTCCGGCTTCCGTGTCGGCACGCCAGCGGTGACCACTCGTGGTTTCAGTGAGGCGGATTGCCGTGATCTGGCCGGCTGGATGTGTGACATCCTCGACAGCAAGGGCGATCAGGCGGTGATTGATGGCGCGCGCGAGAAAGTCTCTGCGATCTGCGCACGTCTGCCGGTATACCAGCACTGAAATTTTTCATAACCGGGAAATGCAATGCACTGTCCGTTCTGCGGCGCTGACGATACCAAGGTAATTGATTCTCGCCTCGTTGCTGATGGCGGGCAGGTACGTCGGCGTCGCGAATGCGGCAGCTGTGGCGAGCGTTTCACCACTTTTGAAACCGCAGAGCTGGTGATGCCACGGGTGATCAAGTCCGATGGCAAGCGCGAGCCGTTTGACGATATCAAGCTGCGCGCTGGCCTGATGCGGGCGTTGGAAAAGCGCCCGGTCAGTCTCGAAGCGGTGGATGCGGCGGTAAC
This sequence comes from Alcanivoracaceae bacterium, assembly GCA_041592575.1. GTDB lineage: Bacteria > Pseudomonadota > Gammaproteobacteria > Pseudomonadales > Alcanivoracaceae > PGZG01. The sequence continues at coordinate 4,067 of JBFHPX010000163.1, read as the reverse complement.
CCGGATCACCCACAAGTTGCGTGCCACTGGCGAGCGAGAAGTGCCCGCCCGAGTGGTCGGTGAGCTGGTGATGGCAGAGCTGCGTCAGCTCGATACCGTCGCTTATGTCCGCTTCGCCTCGGTCTACCGCAGCTTTCAGGACATCTCCGATTTTCGCGCCGAAGTTGATCGTCTCGAGCAATCAAAGGATGCTTGAGGTAACCGTCGGTTTTCTGCGGGCCAGATCATGACCGTGTCCGATCTCGACAGCGGCTATATGCAGCGCGCGCTAACACTGGCGCAGCGCGGCTTGTACACCACCGATCCGAATCCGCGGGTCGGTTGCCTGATCGTCCGCGAGGGCAAGGTGGTTGGCGAGGGCTGGCATCTACGCGCCGGCGAGCCGCATGCCGAGCGCCATGCCCTGGCCATGGCAGCGGATGCCGCGCGTGGTGCAACCTGCTATGTCACGCTGGAACCCTGTTCGCATACCGGCCGCACCGGGCCCTGTGCTGATGCCCTGATCGCAGCCGGCGTTATCCGTGTCGTGGCAGCGATGCAGGATCCGAATCCGCTGGTGGCAGGGCAGGGGTTGGCAAGGTTGCGTGCCGCCGGCATCAGCGTGGAATGTGGGCTGCTGGAAGAGCAGGCGCGGGCGTTGAATCCGGGGTTTATCAAACGCATGCAAACTGGTCTGCCGCTGGTGCGGATCAAGCTGGCGATGAGTCTGGATGGCCGCACGGCAATGGCCAGTGGTGAGTCAAAATGGATTACCGGCCGCGAAGCGCGCCATCAGGTACAGCGTCTGCGGGCACGCTCGTCGGCGATTGTCACCGGCATCGGCACGGTGCTGGCGGATGACCCGGCGCTGACAGTGCGTGTGGAGGACGGTGCGATACGTGATTACCCCGGAGCCGTAAGGCAGCCGCTGCGGGTGGTGCTGGATCGCAGATTGCGCCTGCCGCTGGATGCACGATTGCTGCGTGAAGAGGGCGACGTGCTGGTAGTTGGTCAGGCGCAGCCGGTGCTGGCTGGCGCATTGCAGCAGCGCGGGGCGGAAGTGCTGACGTTGCCCGGTTCTGGTTCCGGTACCGATCTGCGCGAGCTATTGAAAGCGCTCGCCGAGCGCGGCTGTAATGAAGTGCTGGTGGAGGCCGGGCCGACGCTGGCCGGAGCCTTTGTTCGCGAACAATTGTTTGATGAGCTGGTGGTGTTTATGGCGCCGACGCTGCTCGGTTCGTCGGCGCGGCCACTGTTGTCGTTGCCGGAAATCGCCACCATGGCGGAGCAGCGACGTTTGCAGCTGACACAGGTTGAGCAGATCGGCGCGGATCTGTGTATGACCTATGTGCCGGCTGGGGCTAACTGAGTAACGGAGAGGCGCACATGTTTACCGGCATTGTCGAAGCCAAGGGTGAAATTGTCAGTCTGACGCCGAAGGGTGGGGACGTGACCCTGCGCATTCGCACGGGTGCGCTGGACCTTTCTGATGTCCAGTTGGGTGATTCCATTGCGGTGAATGGCGTCTGCCTCACCGCGGTGACCTTGCCAGGCGATGGTTTCACTGCGGACGTCTCCGGTGAAACTCTGCGTCTGACCACACTTGGTAATTTGCGTGCTGGCAGCATCGTCAATCTGGAAAAGGCGTTGACGCCGACCACCCGTCTTGGCGGTCATCTGGTTTCCGGTCATGTCGATGGCCTTGGCGAAGTGGTGAGCATGCAGCCGGATGCCCGCTCGATTCGTTTTGATATCCGCGCGCCGGACGCACTGGCGAAGTACATCGCCCACAAGGGCTCAATCACAGTCGACGGCATCAGTCTCACCGTCAACAGTGTCGATGGCGCCGTATTCAGTCTCAATATCGTCCCCCACACCCAGCAGATGACCACCATTGCCGAGTGGAACCCGGGCAGCAAGGTGAATCTGGAAGTGGATGTGATCGCCCGTTATCTCGAACGTTTGCTGATGGGAGAGCGCGCGGCGCAGCCCGGTGAAGCAGGCGGAATTTCCATGGCATTTCTTGCCGAACACGGCTACCTGAAGTCGTAACGGCTGGCTGGAGAACAGTATGAAAATGAACAGCATTGCGGAACTGGTGGACGATCTACGCGCCGGCAAGATGATCATCCTGATGGATGATGAGGATCGTGAGAATGAAGGCGATCTGGTGATGGCGGCAGAGCACGTTACCCCGGAGGCGATCAACTTCATGGCCAAACATGCCCGTGGTTTGATCTGCCTGACCCTGACGCAGGAGCGTTGCAAGCAGATTGATTTGCCGCTGATGGTGGGGCGTAACGGCACTCAGCTGGGCACTAACTTCACTGTCTCTATCGAAGCGGCCGAAGGCGTCACCACTGGGATCTCCGCTGCTGACCGCGCCAAGACCGTACAGGTGGCGGTGGCAAGAAATGCGAAGCCGTCAGATATCGTTCAGCCTGGCCATATTTTCCCGCTGATGGCGCAGCCCGGCGGTGTGCTGCACCGCGCCGGCCATACCGAAGCCGGCTGTGATCTGGCACGGATGGCGGGCAAGGAGCCGGCGGCGGTGATTGTCGAGATCATGAATGATGACGGCACCATGGCGCGTCGTCCCGATCTGGAAGTATTTGCTGAGCAGCATGGCCTGAAGATCGGCACCATCGCTGATCTGATTGAATACCGGATGACCAACGAGAAAACCGTCGAACTGGTCAGCGAGAATGTGTTGCCGACCTGGTACGGCGAATTCCGGCTGGTGACCTTCCGCGACACCGTCGATGATCTCACGCATGTGGCATTGGTAAAGGGCACTCCGGAGCCGGAAGAAGTGACCACAGTACGCGTGCATCAGGTCGATCCATTACGCGACCTGATGAGTGCCAAGATCAATGATCGTACCGGCTGGAACATGCATAGAGTGCTCGAAGAGGTGTCAAATAGCAGCGCTGGCGTGGTGATTATTCTTGGTCAGGATTATGTGTCCAACAGCATGCAGGGCATGATCGACGAGTATTTCTCCGGCAAGCGCCGCCCGGTAACCATGAGCGGTCCTGCCTATCGTAATATCGGCACCGGTTCACAAATCCTGCGCGAGCTCGGTGTGCGGCGCATGCGTCTGCTGTCGTCACCGATGCGATTCAATGCGCTTTCCGGTTTCGACCTTGAGATTGTCGAGTACGTCGAGGCACCGTGAGAAGCAGGGTGTTTCTCTTTTTCTTTTATAGGGATATTAGTGATGAACAAGCTATACCCTCTAAGCTTGTTATTCTTACTGACAACGATGCTCGCGGCTTGTGGTGGCGGCTCATCTGGTGGCGGCCCATCAATCACGGCTCCGGTGGCGGCCAGCAATTTTACCCTCACCCCGCAGGCGACCAAAGCCCTGCGGTTTACCTGGGACGATGTTGCTGAAGAGACCGAGTACCGCCTGCTGGAAAACCCTGATGGGATGTCCGGCTTTGCGCAGGTCGCCACCATTGCGGCCGATACGACGAGCTATGACCACGTCGTTTCACTGCCGGCCCGTATCAATGCTCAGTACATTCTGGAGTCCTGTAACGCAGGTGGCTGCACCGACTCGACAACGGTGTCGGTAAGGGGCTTCCTTAGAGCAGCCATCGGCTACTTCAAGGCCTCGAACACCGAGGCGAGGGATGCTTTCGGCGTCGCGCTCAGCCTGTCGGCTGACGGCAACACTATGGCGGTGGGCGCTTATCTAGAGGATAGCAATGCCACAGGCGTCGGCGGTGATCAGGCCAACGACTCGGCAGATGCCAGCGGAGCGGTGTACGTATTCATACGTGATGCGGGCAGTAACACTTGGAGCCAGCAGGCCTACGTCAAGGCCTCAAACACCGCCCCGTCTGATTATTTCGGCTACGCGCTCAGCCTGTCGGCTGACGGCAACACTCTGGCGGTGGGCGCTTATCTAGAGGATAGCAATGCCACAGGCGTCGGCGGTGATCAGGCCAACAACTCGGCAAATGCCAGCGGCGCGGTGTACGTATTCATGCGTGATGCGGGCAGCAACACTTGGAGCCAGCAAGCCTACGTCAAGGCCTCAAACACCGACCCGTCTGATTATTTTGGCTACGCGCTCAGCT
>JBFHPX010000162.1:0-5806 GCA_041592575.1 Alcanivoracaceae bacterium | reverse complement strand
CTACTACCAGCCGCAACGAACAGCGCTGCAGAAACGGTTGCAATGGCATCAACAGCGACTCCAGGGCGCTGTCCGGATGCTGGCTGTGGACCACAATCAGCGGTGCGGCTCCGGTCTGCCGCAACAAGTCAACACAGGAGCCGACACTGGTCGCCACCTGCACCCGACGAAAGCGCTGGCGGCCCTGAACCAGCCGCCGTAACTGGCCGCTATGATCAAGCAGGATTGCGTCGGGTAGCGGCTCCTCCGGCGGCCTCTGTGTCGCCTCCTGATAAACATCAAAATTGATCTCGAAATGAAAGGTCGAGCCCCAGTTGCGGGCGCTGCGAACGCCGATATCGCCACCCATCAGCTGCACCAGCTCGCGACTGATACTGAGCCCGAGGCCGCTGCCGCCATAACGCCGCGCTACGGACACCGAAGCCTGGGAGAACAAATCGAACAAATGGCTCTGTTCTTCCAGCGTCAGGCCGATACCGGAGTCTCTGACTTCAAAGCGCAGCCGACAACGATTATCCACGCGGGTTTTCTGGCTGACCACCACCTCCACCAGACCATGCTCGGTGAATTTCACCGCATTCGACAGCAGGTTGATCAATACCTGACGCAGCCGCGACGGGTCACCGACGACCTGGGTCGGTACATTGGCCTCCACCGTCGAGAAAATCACCGTGTCATTGTCATGAGCCCGCAAACTGAAAATATGGCTGCACTCGCTTATCAACGCTGACAGGTCAAACGGGATTCTTTCCAGCTCCAGCTTGCCTGCCTCGATCCGGGCATGATCAAGCACGTCGTTGATCAAACCGACCAGCGAGCGACCGGAACTCTCGATCAGATCAATGTACTGACGCTGCCGGGCATTCGGACTGGTATCGCGGAGCAGCTCGGCCAAACCGATAACACCATTCAATGGCGTTCGGATTTCGTGGCTCATACGGGCGAGAAACTGGCTTTTGGTTCGGTTTTCGGTTTGCACCCGCAGAATTTCATAACGCGAGCGATACAGCAGCAGGGCAAAGCCGACCAGCAACAGGTACAGCACAATCAGACCAAGCAGCAACATCACGTTGAGTCGCAAGGTGTTGATCTCGGCAACCCGGACAACATCCCGAACTTCCGCCAGTATTACCCTGGCCATGCCGGAGAGCGCATCAATCGCCTGCTGCCCGGCAGTATCGGCATCGCCCCAGTACAGCTCGACCCGGTCACTGACCAGCACCTGCTCAGCCATTTTCTCGAGATATTCCCATGTTTCTTCGCGGTGCTGCCGCAGTACAGCTGAAACCTCGGCCGATGCGCCGCGATCCTCAATCACCCGGAACTGCCGTTCAAGACCCAGTAAGTCATCGTGCAGGCCGCCCCAGGCCAGATCGAATCGACCGGCATCACCGGAAGCAAGAAACCCGCTGCCGAGGCTCGCATGCAGGGACAGGGTTCGAAGCATGCCAACATGCTGCCGTGCCGAACGCACCTTGCCACCCACCAGCAACAGCAGCTCATTGGCGGAAACCGGCTCACCTACCAGCAGGTCCGCTACGTGTAATTCGGTATAAAGTGCTTCGTATAACCGCTCGATCAACTGCGAGGCAGCGTCGAACATGACCATGAAATCGGCCTGCACCGGCTCGCTGCCCATGCCCTGACGGGCGGAAATAATCGCGGTAATCTGATCGCGGGCCAGCAAACCGCCCTGATTGCCAAGTGCATGAAGGAATTCAGGCAAAATGGCATCGACGATTTCCAGTGATGCGGCATGGCGGGCCTCGAGAACATCACCGGCACCGTGAAAACGCGCTGTGCCGAGATCACGCACCTGCTCAAGATGGCCGATCAGCTGCATGCCACTGTCAAACAGCGTCAGCGTCTGCTCCACCCGTTGGTAGCGGTTAATGTCATCCATCAACGCGTCCACCAGCAACCAGGCCAGCAGAGCGAACGGCAGCGTCACGATCACCATGATCAACGACGGGAATGCCGGATTGGGCCTGACCTGAACAGAATCCATGCTACGTAAGAGTTCCCGATGTCCCGACGCTGACATCATCACGCCACGACCGGCTTTCTTCAATGGCCATGAATACCTGTGGGTCACTTGATGCCACAGGCTCCGGAGGTGAGAATCGCTCCCTGACTGATGCCGGAGATTGCTGCCATGACCCCGCGCCTGCTGATCTGCCCTCTGCTGGCCATAACAATTGGCGGCTGTACCGTTGTTGAGGAGAGCTCATCCTCACCTTATGGCCGCATCGGCATTGCCGTGGCGAAGCCGGAGGTGGCGCTGGAACAGTGGCAGGCAGCTGAGCAGCTTGGCAGTTACCACCTGCAGGGCACGTTACATACCAGCCACGGCGAACTGCGCCTGTTTCGCTATGTTGACCCGGCACGGCCCGAGGAAAACGTCGAGATAGCGATTTACCCGCTGCCCGGAGGCTGGGAGGACCTGCCGCCCATGCGCGTAGTCGACGGTCATTTCCCGCAGCCTCGCGAGGCGGAAATGGTACGGCTGATCCGCCACAGTCAGGCGGACGTCCGGGAAAAACTGCATGAGTCTCAGAGCCACCCGGATCTGCTTTACCCGATCGCCATCAGCGAATTTCATGCCCTGCGTACCGATTATCCGCTCAGGACGCTGCTGATGCTGACCGCCGATCTGCCAGTGTTTATCCGGCTGCGTCTGGAAACTCCGCAGAGCGATGTGGCTGCGCGCATCGCTGCCATGCGCGAGCTGCTGCTGGCATTTCGCGCCGGTCTGGTACGCCATGGCGGATCATGATTTTGCTGCCCTGACCTGCGCCAGCATCGACTGGCAGCAGGACACTCCGGTGGCGCCAGCGTTCGATGATCCGTACTTCTCCCGCGACAACGGCCCGGCCGAAACCGATCATGTGTTTGTCGCCGGCAATGCGCTTGCGCAGAGATTTGCATCGTTGCCGGCACGGGCGCAGTTCTGCATCGGAGAAACCGGCTTCGGCACCGGACTGAATTTTCTACGCGCCTGCGACTGCTTTCTGCGCCACGCACCAGCTGATGCGCGCTTGCACTTTATCTCCACCGAAAAGCACCCGCTTGATCGCCATGACCTCGCCCGGGCGCTGCAGTGCTGGCCGGATGCATCAGCGGCAGATGAGCTATTGGCCCAATGGCCGGCCGCCACCGCCGGTTTCCACCGGCGCCAGTTTGCCGATGGCCGGATCAGCCTGACCCTGCTGCAGGGTGACAGCGTCGCCATGCTGCGGCAGCTGCACTACCCGGTAGATGCCTGGTTTCTGGATGGCTTCGCCCCGGCGCGCAACCCGGACATGTGGCAACCGGCACTGTTTGCCGAGCTGGCCAGACTGAGCCGACCCGGCACCACGCTGGCGACATTTACCTCCGCCGGCTTTGTTCGCCGTGGCCTGCAGGACGCCGGTTTTGTCGTGCAGCGGGTGGCTGGCTTTGGTCGCAAACGGGAAATGCTGATCGGCAATACTGACGGTATCTGGCAACCACGCCTCCGGGCGCCGCAGTCAGCCGTCATCATCGGCGCCGGCCTGGCCGGCGCCAGTAGTGCCCGGGCGCTGGCCGAACAGGGCGTCGACGTTACCGTGCTCGACCCCTGCGGCATTGCCAATGCCGCGTCCGGCAATCTGGCCGGCGTGGTCTACACCACCCCCAGCGCCCATCCAACGCCGCAGAACCGGTTTTACCAGAGCAGCTACCTGCATACCCTGAACTGGCTACAACGTCAGCGATTCCCGCGCAGCCCTGCGGACGGTGCCCTGTCTGGCGTATTGCAGTACCCGAAGGACGCCCGGCTGGCGGAGAAAGCCTCGGCAGCGCTGGCCAGCGGCCTGTGGCCGGCCAGTATGCTGAAGCCTGCAGAGGGCCCGGCCGGCAGCCTGCAGCTGTGCAATGGCGGCTATCTGTCACCACCGCGCTGGTGCCAGCAGTTGCTCGACCATCCGCACATCCGGCTGCTGCCGGAACGGGCGCTGTCGCTGCAGTTCGCCGGGCACTGGCAGGTCCGGACCGATCACGGCAGTCACGATGCAAACCACGTCATCCTCGCCAATGCCGCTGCGGCACTGGCACTGATCAACATTCCGGCGCTCAAGCTGAAGCAAATCCGCGGTCAGGTCAGCTACGTCCAGGCCACCGATGCGTCCCGCCAGTGGCAACAGGCGATCTGCCATGCCGGTTATCTGACTCCGGCACTGGGGGATCTGCATTGCGTCGGCGCCACTTTTGATTTGCACGACGACAGCCCGCAAGCACGCGATGACGACGACCAACGCAATCTTGATGAACTGCGTCAGCACTTGCCCGAACACTGGCGGGCGCTGGGCGGCGGGCAGGCGCAGGTAATCGGCCGGCGGGTCGGCTTTCGCTGCCAGAGCACCGACTTCCTGCCGCTGGCCGGCGCCGTGCCTGAACAGCCGGTCGGGCTGTGGACCAGTATCGCCCACGGCAGCCGCGGCATTACCGGCGCGCCCTTATGCGCGGATCTGCTTGCCGCACTAATACTGGATACACCGGCGCCAATTGATCAGGAAATGATTGACGCCCTGTCACCGGCGCGGTTTATGCTGCGCCAATCCCAACGCCAGCGGAGCCCCGCATGAAACTCAATATCGTCAGCATGCCCGATATCACCGCCCTGTATGTCGCCCTGTTCCTGTTACTGATGCTGGCACTGGCGGCCAACGTGGTGCGCTGGCGCATGAAAGCCCATGTTTCCCTCGGTGATGGTGGCAACAAGGATCTGAATGCTGCAATTCGCTGCCACGGTAATGCTGCAGAGTATGTGCCGCTGGTGTTGATTGGTATGGCGCTAGTGGAAATGCTCGGCGCTTCGAATACTGCCATGCATCTTTATGGCGGCGTTTTCCTCGCTGGCCGACTGCTGCATCCGATTGGCTTGTCGCAGCCGCGCAAGGTCAACAAACTGCGTCAATTCGGCGTGCTGCTCAGCTGGATCGTGATGCTGGCGCTGGCCATTCACCTGATCCTTCGGTTGCTGTAGCAAACATCAGGGCGACGCCGGCAGCTGGTCGGCGTCGAAGATGGAAATGGTTTCAGTGACTTCATCAAACCAGATTACCGCCTTGCGCTTGTTCAGCAGGTGGCGCACCTGATCGACCCGGGTGGCAAGCGAGACTTCCCGCTCACCGTAATCCGTGCCATCACGGCTGACAAACTCTTCAATCAGATTTTCGAGAGTATCGGCGGGAATATCCTGCCACGGTACGATCACGCGATGCTGCCCTCACGGGCCCATTCGCAACGCACCCGCAATGGCTCATCACTGGGACGGTGACACATCTCGGCGCTGTCCCAGACAAAGGTGTGGGTGCCGGCCAGCTCGGTTTCCAGATGGACGATAGCGTTAACCCAATACATGTTGCGCAGCAGCGCCTCGAATTTGGCGATCCAGTGCTCCCACTCGTACTCCACCGCCCGGTAGGACATGCCGAAGTGGATCACCTGGGTGTGGTAGGTGCCGCCCATGAGATCGTCACCCGGTACAGAAAACATCTCCCGACACAAAAACGGCCAGGCATCCGCCTGCGGCAGCTGCATCACCGCCTGACGGTTGTGCTGGCAACTGGCGCGACGCTCATTCAGCGCGCCGAACGGCAGATGCTTGATGCAGCCATAGACAATCGATTCGGTATCCACCCTAACCCCTGCATCTGGCCAGTTGTGCGCGATATTTATCCGCCTGTGCCGCCACCCGGCGCGCGGCTTCCCGCGCATGGGCATTACCCGCCGCCGCGCCCCGGGCAAAGCCACCGTGACCGAGATAGTAATTCAGATAGAGATT
>JBFHPX010000161.1:0-5809 GCA_041592575.1 Alcanivoracaceae bacterium | reverse complement strand
TTTTCATACTGCCAGCTTTCCCAGTTGCCTTCTTCGCGCTGGTCGGTGAAGTTGATCCAGACATTCTGGCCGCCGGCCATCTGCTTCAGCTGTTCGTTCATGTAGCCGTTGGCCGGCGCGGAAAAAGCAAAGCCGCCGCCGAATTCACTGGCGCAGGCCTGTTTGCCGTTGCTCCAGCCGCCGCTCGCGGAGCTGAGGCGCCAGTCATCCGGGTTGCTCAGCGACTGACAGGCATAGCGGTAGGAAACCGCGCACTGATTGTCGTTCCAGCGACCGTCTCCACGCATATGGGCGCAATGTTCGTTGTTGCCGTAGTTGTTTGGCTCGCCATCGGCCCAGGACCAGATTGCCGCCCGCACCATGTTCTCGTCCCAATGATCGGCATCAATGATGTCGATGCCGCAACGGGTCATGGACGGAATATTGCCGGCATCAATGGTGCCGGTTTCGTCAACCCAGGAATCCGGCAGGATGTCCTTGCCGATTTTTGAATCGGATAGCGCGTAGATCAGTTCCTGACTGATCGGTGCGTCGTTGACCGTGCAGTTACCACCATTGAAGTATTTCACCTGACGGCTGTTCCAGCCGCCGCTGGCTCCGGTGGCAAACAACGCGCCAGAAAAAATCAGCGAACCGTCATAGGTATGGTTGGCGGACTTGACGATTACCCGCTTGCCGCTGGCAATCATCTGTCGTGTGGTTGGCCAGCCACTGGCGGGCATGTCAGAGGGTTTGAACAGCATGCCGCCGAAGCTGCTGTACAGCGGCCCTTCCACTGCGGCCTGATTGCCGGCGCGGTCTTCGATATCAATCAGCACGACGCCGTGCGGATTATTGTCGAGCCAGCCTTTGATCCGGCCCAGCTCCTGCGGGTAGCTGTCTTTCGCGGCGTAGAACGCGCCGCAATCGGCATGGCACAGCACTGCTTCGCCGCCGTCCATGTGGACATCGAGATCGACATTGCGGATGCCCAGATCCATCAGCCGGGTCAGCGGCAGGCGCTGGTTGTTCCAGGTGTTGTTGCCGTCGTTCCAGGCGTTATGGGCGCCGAGGATCTGCATGCGATTGATCGGTGTATCAAGGGCCAGCCGGTACTGATCGTTGATACCCTGACTGAGGTCGGCGGCGTTGGCGCTGGCCAGCCAGCTGCCGGCAAGCAGCATCAGGGCAGGCGCCAGACGCAGGAAACGTTGTTGCATGATGATCTCCCGAGAATTCTTATTGTGATTGGCACGATGGTACACAATGCATTCTGGCCAATATTCGGGGGGCAACAACGACAGTTTCGGACAGGGGCTGGGCAGATTGTGACAAACATGGCAAAAGGGTGCTTTTGCCTGATGCCTATTCAGAACAAAGGGTTAGGAGATCCGGGGCGTCATTCCAATGCCAAAAGGGTATCCAGCAGTGCCTCGGCATCCTGCTTCAGTCTGCCTGAGTCGGCATGCTCCAGGTTGATATGGCCAACCTTGCGACCCGGTCGGGGCTCCTTGCCGTACCAGTGCAGCCGGTGGCCGGCAGAATACTTCAGGGCATCCGCAAAGCTGGTGCCAATCTGATTGACCATGGCGTGCGGACCGAACACCGTCGGGGTCGGCATCGGCAAGCCGGTCAGGGCGCGCAGGTGCAGGGCGAACTGGCAGATGTCGGTGCCGGCCTGAGTCCAGTGGCCGGAGTTGTGCACGCGCGGCGCCACTTCGTTGGCAAGCAGCTGATCGCCGGTGTCGAAACACTCCAGTGCCATCACGCCGACATAGTCGAGCGCGGTCATGATCTTGCGCAGAGAATCTTCGGCGTTGCGCTGCATGGCTGTGGAAACATCTACCGGTGCGAAACTGAGGCGCAGAATGCCGTTACGATGCAGATTTTCAGTGAGCGGATAGAACACGCACTCACCTTTGCCGTTACGGGCGCCGACGATGGACAGCTCGCGCTGGAACGGAATGCGCTGCTCGATAATGGTGTCGCCGATCCATTCATCGCCCGGTCGTGGCGTGTCCGAATCGCACAGCAGGGTGCCGCGACCGTCATAGCCGCCGCGGCGGCGCTTGACCACCATCTCACCGTGAAAACGCTCGATGGATTGATCCAGCGCACTGGCGCTATCGCAGTTCAACCACGGCGCGTTTGGCACCTCCAGTTCATCCAGCAACTGTTTCTGTGGCAACCGGTCGGCAATAAGACGTAAGGCGCGGGCGGCAGGAAAACGCGGCGCTGCCATCAGTTTTTGCACCAGCGCGTTGTCCGGCAGGTGTTCGATTTCGGCAGTCAGGATATCGGCACGGGCAAGCAGGGTGTCGAGGTCGTAATTGACCACATCCAGACTGGTGCCGTGGCGCAGATCACCGCTGAAGGGATCCAGCCGGTCAACCTGAATGCCAAGCCGGGAGCCTGCCTCGGCCAGCATCAGGCTGAGCTGGCCGGCGCCAATCACCAGTACATGCATCAGAGATCTTCCAGCGAGCAGTTGGCACGGACCTCGTCGTTCCGGGCCTGTTTCCAGTTGATCAGGGTTTGCTGCAGCACCGGGTCGGTGGCGGCCAGAATCTGCACCGCCAGCAGGCCGGCATTGAAGGCGCCGGCGGTACCGATGGCCAGAGTGCCGACGGCCACGCCCTTGGGCATCTGGACGATGGAGAGCAGGCTGTCGAGACCGGAAAGGGCCTTGCTTTGTACCGGCACGCCGAGCACTGGCAGCGGTGTCATGGAGGCGATCATGCCGGGCAGGTGGGCGGCGCCACCGGCACCGGCAATGATGACCTGATAGCCGTCGCTATGGGCGCTACGGCTGAACTCGAACAGGCGCTCAGGGGTTCTGTGAGCACTTACTACCTCTGCGTGGTAGGTAATCCCGAAGGTTTTCAGGGCTTCTACTGCTTCCTTCATGGTCTCCCAGTCGGAGCGGGAGCCCATCACTACTGCTACCGGTGCGCTCATCAGAATCTCGCCAGCCATTGAAACGCGGCATTGTACAACGGAATGCCGACCAAGACGTTAAACGGGAAAGTCACGCCCAGTGAGGCGAACAGGGCCATGCCGACATTGGCTTCGGGCATGGCATGGCGCACCGCCGCCGGGGCTGCAATATAGGAAGCACTGGCCATCAGCGTCGCCAGTACCACCGCACTGCCGGGCGGCAGTTGCAGTATCAGCGCGGCGCCGAGGCCGATAAGTGCCAGCAGCGGCGGTGCCAGCAGGGCAAAGCCCACCAGTCGCCAGTAGCCTGACTGCCACTCACGCAGGTATTTTGCCGTTGATATCCCGGCTTCCAGCAGGAACAGGGCAAGAAAGCCGGGGAACAGGGCAATAAACAGTGGCGCGATCTTGCCGGCACCAGCCTCCCCGTAGATAAGGCCCAGCAACAGCCCTCCCACCATCAACACCACCCCCCGGCCGGTCACTGCTTCACGAACCACACTGGCGGTGCTGCCGGTGGCGCCACCCTGATACTTGTACAGCAGCACGCCTACGATGATCGCTGGCACTTCAAGCAGCACCAGATGCAAGGTGGTATCGGGGGCCAGCATCAGGTTGTGATGCTCGGCATAGGCCATGGCAATGGCAAAGGTGCCGGCGCTTACCGAGCCATAGTGGGCGGCAATGCTGGCACTGTTGGCGCCGTCTATGCGGGCAAGGGAACGCAATGCGGCGTAGCACAGTAGTGGTACGGTAAAGCCGAGCGCCAGTACGGTGATGATCGTCAGCAGCATGTCAGGATGCAGTTGACCGCTCATGGCCATGCCTCCTTTCAAGCCGATGGCCATCATCAGCAGGATGCCGATGGTGTCATGGGCGCCACCAGACAGGGCCAGATCGGAGCGGATCAACCCGGCCAGCAGGCCAAGCAGGAAAAAGGCGATAAGAATATCCGGCATGTCGTTCTCCAGTGTCGGAGGCGATTGTCCGGGAGGCACAGCCCCGGGGCAATCCTGAATGTTCCTGTCAGTGCCGGAAACGGCAGCCGGCGTCATACTGCCGGCAACCGATCATGGAGGCTGACCATGCCAGAGCTTGTCCGTATTGCTATCGAAGACCATGTTGCCCACGTTCGCTTGAACCGTCCGGACAAGCTCAACGCCCTGAATCCGGCCATGTTCGAGGCGATCATTCAGGCGGCCAATGATCTGCGCAGCAATACTGACGTACGCGCAGTGGTGATTTCCGGTGAAGGGCGTGGTTTCTGTGCCGGGCTTGATCTGGCCAATTTTGCCGAGCCTTCATTCGTCGACGATTTTTTTCATGGCGACAAGGCCGGCTACTGGCCAAATTTTTATCAGCAACCGGGGTATGTCTGGAAGCAGGTGCCAGTGCCGGTCATCTGTGCGCTACACGGTGCGGTGTTTGGCGGCGGCATCCAGATTGCACTGGCCGCGGATATCCGCCTCGCTGCCCGTGATACCCGCATGTCGGTGATGGAGATCAAATGGGGACTGATTCCCGACATGTCCGGTTCGCAAACGCTGCGTGACCTGGTGCGCCTGGATGTTGCCAAGGAATTGACCTTTACAGGCCGCGTGGTAGAAGCAGCGGAGGCACTGCAGCTCGGTTTGCTGACCCGTGTTTGCGACGATCCTGTGGCCGAGGCGCTGGCGATGGCAAAGGAAATTTCCGGCAAAAACCCTGATGCAATCAGTCTTGGTAAATATCTTCTGGAACACAGCCGTCATGGTGATGATCTGGCTGGATTGAAACTGGAAGAAACGCTGCAGAAACAGTTGCTGGCTTCTGATAACCAGATGGAGGCGGTCGCTGCGGGCATGCAGAAAAGAGAAGCGGTTTTCGGCAAGCGCAGGTTTGCTGATTACGCCGAGCTTGCGGCGACAGTGAAGCAGTAATCAGTTGCAGTACTGGCCGTAGCGCATCAGTGCTTTGGAGCCGCCGCGGTCAACCAGATCAACCCAAACCTGCATGATCTGGCCGGTGCGTTTGTTGGTCAGATCACTGAATCCGCGCTCCAGCTTGCCGCTGAGCGTATCTCCGGGCTTCGGCGACTCGCCTTTGATCATCTTGATCAAAATCTGGCCCTGCGAAGAATCCAGCAACACATAGTCACAATCGCGAACGATGATGACTTTGCCTTCTTCTGCATGGAGAGCCGGGGACAGGCTGAGCATGGCGGCGAACAGCCAGATGGCCAGCGTGAATCGGCTTGGCGAGCGCATTATTGTTGTTCTCCGTTTCTTGCCAGATCCTCAAGTGCGCCCATTGTGCAGAAAAACTGCCGCAGTTACATCACAGAAAAAAGAATGACTGTACTCTCTGCAAAGCAGGACGTCCGTTACTCCAGCCCCTGTTCTGCGTCCTCAGCGGCTGAATCCGCCCTCCCGACCGGGCTGGAGGCGGGAATGTCCACCTGTCGCGTTGCAACCTGATCACACTCCCGAGTGCTGTCAGGGCCGATCAGCAGGGCTGTTTCGGTTTTCGAGTGTACTTGCCAGAGGTCGCCGGCATGGAATATGCCTGACGCCGCAGGCTGCTGGCGCAACTCATAACTGGTGTTGTCCAGCTCCATGTGCGCGCTGCTGCCAATGACCGTCAGTTCGAATTCGGTGCCATCGTCACAACGGTAGATGACCGCCCGACCGGACTGAACGTCGTCGCCTGCCTCATCTTCAGGTTCCGCCACCGGCTGGTCTGTCTGGGCAGCCGGGACTTCCGCTACCGATTGTTCGGGCTGTTGAGACGGCTGCGGATCGCTGCAGGCATTGAGCAACAGTGCAGCAACAACGAGACTGAAGGCAGAACGGGTCATGGCTGGCTCCGGCGTGGGTTCAACCTGATTATGCACAAAGGTGCCAGCCATAGAACA
>JBFHPX010000160.1:0-5906 GCA_041592575.1 Alcanivoracaceae bacterium | reverse complement strand
GTTAATCGCTTGGTGTGCCGAACCGTGGCAGACAGCGCCCGGCAGTTTCTTTCGGCATCGAATTTTTTTACCGAAGTTGGCAGGGGACTTTCCCGCGTTCAGCGGTGCTGGTCTGATGCACCAAGCGATTAACGGGGAGCGACTGTGCCGGACCGCGGCAGACAGCGCCCTCCCGTCATTGGCAACCAAACCTCCCAGCAGCCAATCTATGCAACAACCTTAAAGATGCTCAACCTTATCAATTTCGTACTCAACCTTGCCGCCCGGAGTCTCGATTTCCACCGAATCCCCTTCGCTTTTACCCAGCAAGCCACGAGCAATCGGTGACGCCGCAGAAATTCGGCCCTGTTTGATATCCGCCTCATCGTCACCAACAATTCGATAGGTTTTGCTCTCTTCGGTGTCGACATTGATGATCGTTACGGTACAACCGAACACCACCTTGCCGGTGTAGGGAATGCTGCGGATATCAATGATCTGCACAGCAGACAGCTTGCCTTCAATATCGGCAATCCTGCCCTCGATAAAGCCCTGCTCTTCGCGGGCCGCGTGGTACTCGGCATTTTCCTTCAGGTCGCCATGCTCACGGGCCTCGGCAATCGCCTTGGAAATACGCGGCCGCTCTGTCGTCTTCAGGCGCTGGAGCTCCTCTTCCAGCGCCTTGGCACCTTCTATGGTCATCGGGAAGCGTTGCATGATTATGCTCCTGCCAACTCGGCGTGCATGTCCTGCAAACGCCGCACTTCAATCTCACCATCGATAGTCAGCGACTGACACACTGCTCTGGCTGCCGCGATGGTAGTGGTATAAAAAACCTTACGCTGCAGCGCCGACCGGCGGATTGCAAACGAATCTTTGATCGCCTGCTTGCCCTCGGTGGTGTTAACAATCAGATCCACCTCGCCATTCTTGATCATATCGACAATATGCGGACGGCCTTCGAGAACCTTGTTGACCGACGTTACTGCAATGCCGGCCGCCTCGATGACCGCAGCCGTGCCGCGCGTTGCCACCAGCTTGAAGCCAAGTCTGGTCAGCTCACGCGCCACTTCTACAGCACCAGCCTTGTCCACCTCACGCACGGAAACAAACGCTGTGCCACTACGTGGAATACGCTCGCCAGCCCCCAGTGCGGCCTTGCCATAAGCCTCGGCAAAGGTGGCGCCAACGCCCATTACTTCCCCGGTGGACTTCATCTCAGGGCCAAGAATCGGATCCACTTTCTGGAACTTGGCGAACGGGAACACCGCTTCCTTGACATGGAAGTTGGTCGGTACAATTTCTTTGGTGAAGTTCTGCTCCGCCAGACTGGTGCCTGCCATACAGCGAGCCGCCACCTTGGCCAGTGACACCCCGATACACTTGGAGACAAACGGCACGGTACGGGACGCGCGTGGATTTACTTCCAGCACATAAACTTCGCCGTCCTTCACCGCAAACTGAACGTTCATCAGACCAATGACACCCAGCTCACGAGCCATGGCGGCAGATTGCTCGCGCATAATGTTCTGCAAGCTCTCATCAAGCGCATAGGGGGGCAGCGAACATGCGGAGTCGCCGGAATGTACGCCCGCCTGCTCGATATGCTGCATGATGGCTCCGACCACCACGTCTTTACCGTCAGAAACCGCGTCGACATCGGTTTCGATGGCGTCATCAAGAAAGCGATCCAGCAGAACCGGCGAATCATTGGAGACCTTCACCGCGTTCTTCATATAGTTGCGCAGTTCGTCTTCGTTATAGACGATCTCCATGGCCCGGCCACCGAGCACATAGGACGGGCGCACCACCAGTGGATAACCGATTTCCGCCGCCAGCCGCACGCCATCCTCAATGCTGCGGGCGGTACGGTTCGGCGGCTGCTTCAGGCCAAGCTTGTTAACCATCTGCTGGAACCGCTCGCGGTCTTCCGCCTCATCAATCGCGTCGGGACTGGTACCGATAATCGGCACACCGGCGGCCTGCAGGGCGCGCGCCAGCTTCAGTGGCGTCTGGCCACCGTACTGGACAATGACGCCTTTTGGCTTCTCGATATGGCAGATCTCAAGCACGTCTTCCAGTGTCACCGGCTCAAAGAACAGACGGTCCGAAGTGTCGTAGTCGGTCGACACGGTCTCCGGGTTACAGTTGACCATGATGGTCTCGTAACCGTCCTCACGCATGGCCAGCGCTGCGTGCACGCAGCAGTAATCAAACTCAATACCCTGGCCGATCCGGTTCGGGCCACCACCCAGCACCATGATCTTGTCACGGCTGGACGGATTGGCTTCGCACTCTTCGTCATAGGTCGAGTACATGTAGGCGGTGTCGGTGGAAAACTCCGCGGCGCAGGTATCAACGCGCTTGTACACCGGACGCAGGCCAAACTCGTGACGACGAGCTCGCAGATCCGCCTCCTTGACACCGAGCAGGCGGGCCAGACGGGCGTCGGAGAAGCCCTTGCGCTTGAGACGATACAGGGTGTCACGATCCAGGGCCGTGTAGGTCGATGCCGCCAGTGCCTGCTCTT
Source organism: Alcanivoracaceae bacterium (assembly GCA_041592575.1). Taxonomy (GTDB): domain Bacteria; phylum Pseudomonadota; class Gammaproteobacteria; order Pseudomonadales; family Alcanivoracaceae; genus PGZG01. The sequence goes on along the minus strand of JBFHPX010000160.1, from coordinate 3,397 downwards.
CACGAATCAGGTCTTCGATTTGCACCAGAAACCAGTGATCAATCTTGGTCAGCTGGTAAAGCTCCTCGACGCTAAAGCCCGCGCGAAATGCATCGCCCAACACCCAGATGCGATCCGGGCGCGGAGTAGCCAGCGCTTGTGCAACCTGAGTGCGCATATCACCATCGATCGGATCCAGCGCCGGATCAAAACCGGTGGAATCCGTCTCCAGGCCACGCAGCGCCTTCTGCATCGATTCCTGGAAGTTGCGACCAATCGCCATGACTTCACCAACCGACTTCATCTGCGTGGTCAGCACCGGATCAGCTTCGGCAAATTTTTCAAAGTTGAAACGCGGGATCTTGGTGACCACGTAATCAATCGACGGCTCGAACGAGGCCGGGGTCTTGCCACCGGTAATGTCGTTCTGGAGTTCGTCCAGGGTGTAACCCACCGCCAGCTTGGCCGCCACTTTGGCAATCGGGAAACCGGTGGCCTTGGATGCCAACGCCGAGGAACGGGACACCCGTGGATTCATTTCAATCACCACCATGCGTCCGGTATCCGGGCAAACGCCAAACTGCACGTTCGAGCCGCCGGTTTCCACGCCGATCTCACGCAACACCGCCAGCGAGGCGTTACGCATGATCTGGTATTCCTTGTCGGTCAGGGTCTGCGCCGGCGCAACGGTGATCGAGTCGCCGGTGTGCACACCCATCGGGTCAAAATTCTCGATCGCGCAGACGATGATGCAGTTGTCCTTTCTGTCACGGACCACTTCCATCTCGTACTCTTTCCAGCCAAGCAGCGATTCATCAATCAGCAGCTCACGGGTCGGCGACAGGTCCAGACCGCGCTGGCAAATCTCTTCAAATTCCTCACGGTTATAGGCAATACCGCCACCGGAGCCACCCATGGTGAAGCTCGGCCGGATAATGCAGGGAAAACCTATCGAATCAAGCACCTGAAATGCTTCTTCCATGCTGTGGGCAATGGATGCGCGCGGACACTCAAGACCGATCGACTTCATCGCCTTGTCGAAACGCTGGCGATCTTCTGCCTTGTCAATTGCATCAGCATTGGCGCCAATCATCTCCACGCCATGCTTGTCGAGCACACCGTGACGAGCCAGATCCAGCGCACAGTTCAATGCAGTCTGGCCACCCATGGTCGGCAGCAGCGCATCGGGCTTTTCTTTCTCGATGATTTTTTCCACCGTCTGCCAGGTGATCGGCTCGATGTAGGTAGCGTCGGCCATGGCCGGGTCGGTCATGATGGTGGCCGGGTTCGAATTCACCAGAATGACACGGTAGCCTTCCTCGCGCAGGGCCTTGCAGGCCTGAGCGCCGGAGTAATCAAACTCACAGGCCTGACCGATAACAATCGGGCCGGCGCCGATGATAAGGATGCTCTGGATATCAGTTCTTTTCGGCATGATCTCTACCAGTCAATTCTGCAAACCCGCTAGCGGGACGTCCGACACAAGCGGCCTTAACGGGCCGCTTCCATCAGCTCAATAAAATGGTCAAACAGTGGCGCCGCATCGTGCGGACCGGGGCTCGCTTCCGGGTGACCCTGAAAGCTGAACGCCGGCTTGTCGGTGCGATGAATGCCCTGCAGCGAACCATCAAACAGCGACACATGGGTGGCGCGCAGATTCGCCGGCAGACCGGTCTCAAGCACGGCAAAGCCGTGGTTCTGGCTGGTGATCATCACCACATTACGATCCAGGTCCTTGACCGGGTGGTTGGCGCCGTGGTGACCGAATTTCATCTTGCCGGTTTCGGCGCCGCTGGCCAGCGCCAGCAACTGATGGCCAAGACAGATACCAAACACCGGCAGGCCGGTGTCGACGATGGTCTTGATCGCTTCAATGGCGTAATCACACGGCGCCGGATCGCCCGGACCATTGGACAGGAATACGCCGTCCGGCTTCATCGCCAGCACGTCGCTGGCCGGGGTCTGTGCCGGCACGACAGTCAGCCGGCAGCCACGGTCGGCCAGCATCCGCAGGATGTTGCGCTTGACGCCGTAGTCGTAGGCCACCACATGGAAGCGGGTTTCCGCCGGGGAGACATGGCCCTTGCCGAGCTGCCAGCTTCCTTCAGTCCACTGGTAGGGCTTGTCGACAGTGACTTCCCTGGCCAGATCCATGCCTTTCAGGCCGGGAAAGCCTTTGGCGGCGGCCAGCGCCCTGGCCTCATCAATGCTGTCCCCGGCGATAATGCAACCGTTCTGGGCGCCTTTCTCGCGCAGAATGCGGGTCAGGCGACGAGTGTCGATATCAGCAATGCCAACCACATTGTGGCGCTTGAGGTAGGCCGACAGCGTTTCCTGCGAGCGGAAGTTCGATGCCACCATGGAAGCATCGCGAATGATCAGGGCTTTCGCCCAGATCCGGGTGGACTCCTCATCCTCGGCATTGACGCCGACGTTACCGATATGCGGATAGGTCAGGGTGACCATCTGCTCGGCATAGGAGGGGTCAGTCAGAATTTCCTGATAGCCGGTCAGTGCGGTGTTGAAAACCACCTCACCCACCGCTTCACCGGTTGCACCAATGGCGACGCCACGAAAGATGCTGCCGTCTTCCAGTGCGAGTAGGGCCGGGACCGTCAAGGCAACCTCCAGTGTGTGATACAGGGCAGGGTCAGTAGCCCGCGCGTGCGTGCAAAAAAGCGAGATGGACTGCTCCATCTCGCTTTTTCGTCATTCTGGGCGCGGATCAGGGAGACCCTTGGGCGGGTGCGTATTGTAGGGACTAGCCCCGGCCATGTCACGGGTAAACAGGTTGTTCTTTACGCCGTATTCGGCGGACGCCAGCCCTAGAGGCCAAGCACCGCCCGCATGTCGTAGACACCGGCCGGCTGCTGCCCGAGCCAGCCAGCCGCACGCACTGCACCACGGGCAAAGTTCATCCGGCTGGTGGCGCGATGGGTAATCTCGACCCGCTCTCCCTCACCGGCAAACATCACCGTGTGCTCGCCAACGATGTCGCCGGCGCGAATGGTTTCAAAACCGATAGTCTGGCGCTCGCGGGCACCAGTGCGACCCTCCCGACCATAGACTGCACACGCTTTCAGATCACGGCCCAGTGCGGCAGCGATGACTTCGCCCATGGCCAGCGCGGTGCCGGACGGGGCATCGATCTTGTGGCGATGGTGCGCCTCGATGATTTCGATATCGACTTCATCGCCCAGCACCCGCGAGGCGGTTTCCAGCAGGCTCAGACACAGGGTCACGCCCACCGAATAGTTGGCGGCAAAACAGATCGGAATGACTTTGCCGGCTTCATGCAGCAGGGCTTTCTGGGCATCACTCAGCCCAGTGGTGCCGATGACCAGCTTGCGGCCGGCGTCCCGGCACAGGGCAATATGCCGCTCAGTCGCCTCCGGCAGGGTAAAGTCGATAAACACAT